>JAEVZN010000126.1 GCA_023392205.1 Pseudomonadota bacterium | reverse complement strand
CTCGTGTCTGAGCGGCAGACCCAGGAAGGGGCCGCAGAGCTTACTCCGCAACCGGCGGGACGGTCGCGTTCTCCTCGCCGGATTCGCTTTCCGCACGCGGTGTGCGGGGACGCCGCCGGCGCCGGTTGAGCGGGAAGCGGTCGCCCTGGCCTTCATGGCCATTGGCGGGCGCTGCCGCGCCGGGACCGCCCGTAATGAAAGATGGCAACCGCTCGACATCTTCCGCAGGAGCACCGTTACCCGGTTGCGGTTGACGATTATCGTAACGCCGGTTGTCCTGACGGCCCTCGTGACGGCTCTCCTGACGCGACTCCGGCCGATCGTCCTGATGGCGGTTGTCGCGCTGGTCCCGATATTCGGAGCGCGGCTGCTGGTTCTCGCGTTGCTGATAGGGCTGCTGATCGCG
Organism: Pseudomonadota bacterium; assembly: GCA_023392205.1. Classification (GTDB taxonomy): domain Bacteria; phylum Pseudomonadota; class Alphaproteobacteria; order Rhizobiales; family Xanthobacteraceae; genus Pseudorhodoplanes. Next base: position 18,855 of record JAEVZN010000126.1, on the reverse strand, counting down.
CGGCGTATGCGGTTCGTTGCTGCCATAGGCCGGCTGCGAATCGTCGCTGTCGTCGTAGTTCTCTTCGCTGCGCGATTCCGAGCCGTCCGACCGTTGCTGGAAGGGCTGGGTTTGCCGGAATTGCTCTTGAGCGGCAGCGATCAGGCGGAAGTAATGCTCGGCATGCTGGTAATAATTTTCGGCCGCAACCGGGTCGCCGGAGGCTGTCGCGTCGCGTGCCAGCTGAATGTACTTTTCGGCCACATGATTGGCGGTACCACGAATTTTTACGTCCGGACCGTTCGACTCATAGACCCGCGTGAGCGGATTATGGCTTTTGCCGCCACGGTTGCGTCCCCGCATCCGGTGCTTGTTGTTCTGAGCGTTTCTCATGGCTCGCCTGTTTGCAAACTCCTGCCCTTGCGGCGCCCGCAAGTCGCGGATCGCCTTCTCTCATTGCCCTGCTGCGCCACAGGCCACACGACACCTCGCGTGGCGTGACATCTGACCGCGGTCAGCCGGATCAATCCCCACACGGGTCCCGTTCCCCGGTCAGCCACCTGTGTCGGATGCGCGCAAGACGACATGCCCGCGCAGCAAATCCGGTTGGGTTGGCTTTCAATCGCGGCCGGTGCCCGTAATGCCCGCTTCTTCGACCTATGCGTCCGTTCGGCCTATCGTTCTCGAAGTGCGGTCAAGCCGGGTGGCTGGCCAGGTCCGCTATCCGTTTGGCCCGCTCAGACGAGGCCGGTTCTGCGTTCAATCTTTAAACTACTGCAGCATAGCGAATTCTGACCAAGGAAAGCCTTGGCCGTAAACTGTCTGTCCGAAGCTGGTATTATAACGCTTCTGCATCCGGTCAAGCTTGGGGCCATTTGTCCATCGGGACGCTTGTCACACAGGACTTTCGTCACTCAGGACGTCAGATCCGTCGAGATATCGTATCGACGAACGGGAGACGCTGTCTTCCCTCATCATCCCCGGGCCTCGCTGGCGGCCAGCGTCAGGGGTCGTAATCGCTGTCCGGAAGCTAGTATCTCCGCCCCGATAATCCAAGCGTTATTTTTGCGGAGCGAAATGCGGTTCCGGCATGGCTTGGCGCTCCATTGACGCGGAGTCACGGGATTTCTGCACGTTTTGCGTCCCTGGGGCGAAAGGTCAGTGCCCTTGTCACCCCGCCAAGATCGCGGCGTTCCGCGGTGAGAGCAAACCCCTGCGCTGCGCCGATAGCCTCCACAAAAGGGGCCTGACCGATGCCGATTTCCAGCACCAGAGATCCGCCGGCACGCAGCAGACCCGGAGCGGCGGCCAGGATCGCCCGATACGCCGAGAGGCCATCATTGCCCCCGTCCAGCGCGAGTTGTGGATCGTGGTCGCGCACTTCTGGCGCCAGGTGCTCGATATCGCGGGAGGGGATGTATGGCGGATTCGATACGATGACATCGAAGGCCTGGCCGATACCGGCGCCGTAATTGGCAGTGACGAAATGCGCGCGGGTTGCCAGTCCGAGCTTCTGGGCATTGCAGTGTGCAAGGCGAGCGGCTAGCGGATCGAGATCGGTCCCAATTCCGGTCGCCGCCTTGCACTCATGCAGCAGGGCCAGCAACAGGGCTCCGGTGCCGGTCCCAAGATCGAGGATGCGCAGCGGCCGGTCGCGCGGCCCGCCCTCGTCGATCGCAGCGAGCGCGGCCTCGACCACGGATTCAGTATCTGGCCGCGGCACCAATGTGGACGCTGAGACGGCCAGAGGAAGCCCCCAGAATTCCCAGACACCGAGAATACGGGCCACCGGCTCGCCTGACAGGCGTCGCGCGACATATGTTGCCAGAACGCGCTTCTGTTCATCGGAAAGTGGTCGAGCCGGGTCGCCCGCCATTGTCGTATGGTCGAGCGCGGCTGCATGGCCGACCAGAAGTCTTGCATCCAGCGCGGGCGAATCCTTGCCGGCCATTTCGAGGATACGGGCCACGATGCGGCGGGCCGCGCCGACATTGGCCGCCGACTGAAGCGCCGGCAATGTCATGCGTTGTTCTGGGCCGCGAGGGCCGCAGCCTGATGTTCCGCCACCAGCGCGTCGATGATCTCGCCCAGCGCTTCGCCGGCAACGATTTCCGGCAGCTTGTAGAGCGTCAGATTGATGCGGTGATCGGTCACACGGCCTTGCGGAAAATTGTAGGTGCGGATGCGCTCGGACCGGTCGCCGGTGCCGATCTGTCCCTTGCGGTCTGCGGCCCTTGCCGTGTCGAGCTTCTCGCGTTCGGCGTCGTAGAGCTTGGTGCGCAGCACGGCCATCGCTTTGGCCTTGTTCTTGTGCTGCGAGCGGTCTTCCTGCACCGCGACGACGATACCGGAGGGCATGTGTGTGATGCGAATTGCCGATTCGGTCTTGTTGACGTGCTGGCCGCCCGCCCCCTGCGCACGCATGGTGTCGATCTTCAGATCGTCGTCGCGGATATCGATATCCACGTCTTCGGCCTGCGGCAACACGGCAACGGTTGCTGCAGACGTGTGGATGCGGCCCGACGCTTCGGTCTCCGGGACGCGCTGCACGCGATGGACGCCGGATTCATATTTCAGTTTCGCGAAAACGCCGCGGCCGGTGATGTCGGCGATGATTTCCTTGTATCCGCCGACCGCGCCTTCGCTTGCAGACACAATCTCGACCTTCCAGCCCTGACTTGCCGCGTAACGCTCGTACATGCGAAATAATACGCCAGCGAACAGCGAGGCCTCGTCGCCGCCCGTGCCGGCGCGGATTTCCATGACGACGCTGCGCTCGTCCATCGCGTCTTTCGGCAACAATTGAATACGGATATCCGTCTCAAGCGCTTCCAGCTTTTCCTGCAAGTCGTGGCGTTCGCTATCGGCAATCTCACGCATCTCGCGATCGGTGGCGGGATCGTCGATAAGGCCTTTTAGATCGGACAGTTCGGATGCGGCTGCACGATAGGCTCTGATCGCTTCTACAATCGGCGTCAGGTCGGACAATTCGCGCGAAAATTTTACGAACTCCTCACCGTCGATCTGTCCCCCGAGACGGGATTCGATTTCGGCATGGCGCGCGATCAGCGCTTCGAGCTTGGGTTGCGGCAGCATGGCGTCAGAGTTGCAGGTTTTCGGAGGCGGCGAATTGTTCGATCCGCTGTCGCAGCGTCATGCCGGTTTCGGAATGGTCCAGCAGCGGTCCGATGGCGGCCAGCGCCTTTTCGGCATCGAGTTCGAGCAGCATCGACTTGACGGGCCCGACGGCGGAGGGCGTGAGCGAGAGCGAACGATAGCCGATGGCCACCAGCGCCAGGGCGCCGATCGGCTTCGAGGCCAGTTCGCCGCACAGCGTCACCGGCTTGCGATGCTCGCGTCCCTTGCGCGCGATCAGCCGCAGCGCGCGCACCACGGGGGCAGAGATCGGGTCGTAGCGCTCGGCAACGCGGGAATTGCCGCGATCGGCTGCGAACAGGAACTGGCACAGATCGTTGGAGCCGACCGACAGGAAGTCCACCCGCGGCAAAAGATCGTCAAGCTGGAACAGGAGCGACGGCACTTCCACCATCACGCCTATGTCGACCCGTTCGGGCAGCGTATGCCCATGCCGGCGAAGATAGGTAAGTTCGTGCTCAACCATGAGCTTGCCCTGGTCGAATTCCTCGACCACGGCTACCATCGGAAACATGATTTTCAGTGCTTTTCCGGACGCTGCGCGGAGCAGCGCGCGGATCTGGCTGCGCATCAGGCCCGGCCGGTCGAGGCCGAGCCTTATCGCCCGCCAGCCCATGGCCGGGTTCTCTTCCTCAAAGGCGCTCATATAGGGCAGCACCTTGTCGCCGCCGATATCGAGCGTGCGAAAGGTGACCGGACGTTTGGCTGCGGATTCAAGCACTGCGCGATAGAGCGCGAGCTGCTCGCCGATGCGGGGAAACGACGTCGCCACCATGAACTGCAATTCGGTGCGGAACAGGCCGATGCCGGCCGCGCCGGTTTCCTCGATATGCGGCAGATCTACAAGCAGGCCGGCATTGAGATGAAGTGCAATCTCGTGGCCATCCCGGGTGACGCACGGCTTGTCGCGCAGCGTCTGGTACTGCGCCTGACGGCGGGCACGAAGGCGCACACGTTCGATATAGGCAGCCTCGATATCCGGCGGCGGACGCAGATAGATGTCGCCGGAAATGCCATCGACAATGATCGGATCGCCGGTCTCGACAAGACCCGAGATGTTCTCCACCTCACCCACGGCAGGAATGCCGATGGCGCGCGCGATGATCGCGACATGCGAATTGTGGCCGCCTTCTTCCAGAACCAGCCCGCGCAGTTTCTTGCGGTCATAGTCGAGAAGTGCGGCCGGTCCCATCATGCGCGCGACAAGGATCGCGTTGTCGGGGAGCTGGTCCTTGTGGGGAGCGTGATCGACGCCCATCAACTGGCGCATCAGCCGGTTGGCGAGGTCATCAAGATCGTGCAGCCGCTCTCGTAAATACGGATCGGTAGCGCGCAGCATACGTGCGCGGGTGTCGGACTGAACGCGCTCGACGGCGGCTTCGGCAGTCAGCCCGGTGCGGATCGCCTCAAGCATGCGCTGCAGCCAGCCCCGGTCATGTGCAAACATACGATAGGTTTCGAGCACGTCCTTGTGCTCGCCACTGTCGGCGATCTCGCCGCGCTCCAGCATGACATCGACATCGGAGCGCATGGCGGAAATGGCGTCGTCCAGACGCTTTAGTTCGCCCGGCACGTCGTCCGCCACGAAATTCTTGATCACCACGCGTGGCTCGTGCAGCACCACATGGCCGAGCGCGATCCCCTCTGCGAGCGCTGTCCCCGTGAGGTGGCGGCGTGGATGTACGGCCGGCTCGGCGCCGGGCTTGGCCAGAGCCGACAATTCGCCCGATGCGATCATTTCCGCCAGCACCATGGCGGTGGTCTGCAGCGCCTCTTCCTCTTCCTCGGAATAATTGCGGTGAGCTCGGTTCTGCACCACCAGCACGCCGAGCGTATTGCCTGCGCGCAGGATCGGCACACCGAGGAAGGAATGGTAGATTTCCTCACCCGTTTCCGGCCGGTAGGAATAGGCCGGATGCATTTGGGCGTCGGACAGATTAATGGCGTTGGCCTGGCTCGCAACCAGTCCGACCAGACCTTCATCGATCCGCATCACGGTCTGGTGGACCGCCTCGCGGTTCAGGCCTTCCGTGGCATAGAGCTCCAGCGTCCCATCCACGCGCAGGACATAGACCGAGCACACCTCCGCGACCATGTTCGCGGCGATCAGCACGACGATCTTGTCGAGGCGGTCCTGCGCGCTGACCGGCTCCGCCATCACTTCGCGAAGCCGTCTCAGCAGCACGCGCGGGCCGCCTAATGCCCCTCGCATCACATCCATCCTGAAACTCCGGCGCCGAACCGGATCAAGCTCGGCCTATAGCCGTTGCCAACCGGCTGCGGCAAGCAAGTCTTCGGATGCCAGGGCCTCTGCCCGCGTCGAAGCCGCGGCAATGGAGGTGCGGCGGGGCACCGGGCGCGGCTAGACCGGCCGCCGGGCGGTCACTCCACCGGGGGCCGGCATGGCAGGGTGGCTTGGCAGCGCCGGCTGGTGAAGCACGCGAGGGAGGGCATGCGTCCTTCAGTTCGTCAGCCGCTTGCCCAGTTCCTGCAACGCGCGGTCGAATTGCGGGTCGGCGCCGTCCGAAAATCGCAGATCCTGCTCCACGACGATGTCAGGCGTGACGCCGCTGCCCTCCATCCGCTCACCGTCAATCTTCACATCGTTGACGGCGAGCACGATCAGGCTGTTGTCGTCGAGCATGAAACCGCGGGCAGCCAGCACAGCGCCGGCACTGCGGGTGCCGATGAGGGCGATGCCCGCTTGCTGCAGCGAATGCGCGAAAATCTCCATCGAACTGCGCGTGCCCTGGTCGATAATCGCGACCAGCGGCTTGCGCCAGCGTGTGACCACGACCGTTTCGCGACCTTTCCGGTTGACGATCGACATTTCGCGGCTGCGTCCGAGAAACAGGTCGGCGGCCTCGCTGGCAGTGCCGCCCCAGCGGCTGCGCAGATCCAGCACGAGGCCGTCGGCGCTGCGCAGTGGCTCGGACGATAGAAGGCGTGTGAGAAGTGGATACATACCGCGCGACGCGAAGGTCCAGACGCGCAGATAGCCGATTGTCTGGCCGTCCCGTTCGAAGATGCGCACGCTGTTGCGGATCGCGTCCCGCAGGCTTTCGCCCGGTGCGATGTTTGCCACCGTGACGGTGATATCCTGCGGCGCGGCGTTTGCATGGCGGCGCAGGCTCACCGTGACCGGCATTCCAGCGCGGTCCTTGAAGGAGGCGATGGCGTCGTATGGCTTTCCGTCGATGCTGAGGATCTCGTCGCCACGGCGGATGCCGGCCTTGTCGGCTGCACTGCCGTGATAGATCATTGCTGCGAACAGCCGCCCCTCGATCTCCCGAGTGACGAGACCGATGCCGTCGTAATTGATGTGTCCGCCCGGCACGATGGTTTCATTGCGCTCGTTGGTCCCGGCTGGACGGAATACATCCATCAATTCGAAATATTCGATGCTGTCGGGTGTGAGCCGGATGGTGTGCGAGACGCCGAGCGCTGCTAGCGCCTGGTCGATGACACGGCCTGCTTCCGCTCGCGTCGAAACCTGAGCGCCATCCAGTGTGCTCAGAAAGGGTGCAAGGCCGTCGGGATTGTAGAAATTGTCGGAGACGATACGACGCGCCTGCGCGATCAACGCGTTCGCCTGTTCAGCTTCGCTGTGTTGTGCAACGGCCGGCGTCTCGGCGCGCAAGGCCGGTGACTGAAGCAGAAAGGGTGTCGCAAGCAAGAGGGCGGCGAGCCGCAAGCCGAAACATCGCATCGTGAACTCGTCGGTTGCAATCGCCCTGCCGGGTGACTGGCGGACAAATCCGACAAAATTCGGTCGGCGGCAGGCACCGACACAACTTACGCCGCGGTTTCTTTCACAAGATCGAATGTGGAGCGGCGTCCGATATCGTCGAAATGCCGGTCCAGGAACCGCCGCGCGGCGCGCCGGCCTGCGCGATGCAGCAGTGCGAAGAAATCGTAATCGGTTTTCAGGCGTGTTCCGTTGAGCTTCCGAACGAGACCGTCGAGTTGAATGCGGTGGACGTTAAACGGCGGCTGGTGTCCGTTGCGGCGACCGATATATTCCAGCGCGCGCAGTTCGGCGGCGAGCGAAGACGAAAACGCGATCTCGTTCATTCTGCTCAGGATGTCGCGCGATGTGGTGGGTGTGTCGTCGCGCCGGAGCGGTGCGATCTGAACCAGCAGCACGTCGTCGCTGCCATTGCTGGAAATCAGCGGCAGGATGGCCGGGTTGCCGGTGAAGCCGCCATCCCAATAAGGCTCGCGTTCGATGTCCACCGCTCGGAAAACGTGCGGCAACGCCGACGACGCCATGATCACGTCCACGGTAATCTGCTCGCGGGGAAAAACCCGCAGGCGGCCGGAATGGACATTGGTGGCCGCGACGAAAAGCTCGATCTCACGGTAATTGCGGATCGCCTCGAAATCCACAAAGCGTTCGAACAGGTCTTTCAGCGGATTGATGTTGAGCGGATTGAAATCGTAGGGCGACATCAGCCGCGTCATCGAATCGACGAAAATCTGCAAGGGTGACCCACCCATCGGCAACAGCGACAGCACGCGCGCAAGGACGGCGCGCTGCGCTTCCGGCAACGACCCGCCGAGCGATGCGGCGCGCCAGAATTCGGCCAGGCGTTTGCGGGCCTCGTCCGGCCCCCCGCGCGCCAGCCCGTCTGCCAGCATCACGGCATTGACGGCCCCCGCCGAGGCGCCGGAAATGCCCGAAAAGGCCAGACGTCCGTCTTCCAGCAGATAATCGAGAACCCCCCAGGTGAAGGCACCGTGTGCGCCGCCGCCTTGAAGCGCCAGACTCACCCGCCGTTGGCCTGGGCGCGGCCTAAGCCCTGTCAGAAGCCGGTTTACACCGGCGGACATATCCTTAAGCATTCCGGTTCCTAGTTGAGTGCCCAGCCAACGAAGTTAGGCTTGTTTTGTTGCGCTGCAATAAACTTATTGTTGCATTGCAAAAGCAAAGGTTGCGCGTGGCAAATGCTTGCAGTCCGGTCTTGCGCCATTATGAGAAGATCATGACGAAGACGGCCACCGATACGCCGGTTTTTCCTGCGCCAAACCACGATCATCACCGCTGCTCGGCGGATGCGCTGGATCGTGCGGAGGCGCGCTGTGCGGAGCGTGCGCAGCGGCTGACACCGACGCGGCGCCAGGTTCTCGAAGTGCTGTTGTCCAGCCATAAGCCGCTCGGCGCGTATGAAATCATTGATCGTGCGGCCGAGGGCGGAACCCGGCACGCCCCGATCACGATTTATCGTGCCCTCGATTTTCTGATTGAGAATGGCCTCGCCCACCGGATCGAAAGTCGCAATGCCTTTATCGGCTGTGTCCACAGACACGATTCCAGCGACCTGACGGTGTTCCTGATCTGCGAACGATGCGGCGAAGTGGGCGAAGCTCCATCGCAACAAATGGCGGATGCGCTGAAAGCCGCGTCCCGCGCAGCCGGCTTCACACCGAAGGCTCCGGTGATCGAGATCACCGGCATTTGCGCGCATTGCCGGTAGTGACACCTTGCACGAGACTTATGCTGCCCAAGAGCTAGCTCTGCAGGTGCATCAACGCTACCAAGGTCACAGATATTGCATCCCTGCCGGGAATCCGCATGACCTCGACCACGCAGCCGCCGCTGCATAACGCGGCGACACGGCCGCTCGATCTCGGTGCCGGCACGCTGATCGTATTCCTCTGTCTTTGCTGGGGTTTCAACCAGGTCGCGGTAAAGCTGGCGCTTCCGGATATTCCGCCGCTCATTCAGGCGGCGATCCGGTCTTTCGGCGCCGCGCTGATCATCTGGGCCTATGCACGCATGCGCGGCATCTCGCTCGAGATGCGCGACCACACCTGGAAGGTGGGGCTGATCGCCGGCGTCCTGTTCGCGATCGAATTCGTCTTCATCTATCGTTCGCTGCTGTACACGACGGCCAGCCGCGCGGTTCTGTTCATCTACATCGCGCCTTTTGTGGTCGTGCTGGGATCGCATATTCTCGTCCCGAGCGATCGTTTCCGTGCCTCGCAATGGGTAGGACTGCTGATGTCCTTTGCGGGGCTGGGCCTCGCCTTCGGCGTCCCGGTGCCGTCGCCGGACCCGCACCAGATGTATGGCGACCTGCTCGCGCTGTGTGGCGGGATCGCCTGGGGTATGACCACATTGGTGGTGAAATCGAGCACGCTGGCACGCGAGGCGCCGGAAAAGACTCTGCAATATCAGCTGGCGGTCTCTGCGCCGATCCTCGCCTTGTTTGCCTGGCTTCTGGGCGAGCGCATGACCGGGATGCCCTCCGCCCTGGCGGTCTGGTCGCTCGCCTATCAGACGATTTTTGTGGTGGCGCTGACCTTTCTGCTCTGGTTCATGCTGATTGTGCGCTATTCGGCGAGCCGATTGTCCGCTTTCACATTCCTGACGCCATTATTTGGTGTATTTGCAGGCTACATCGCTTTGGGCGATCCGATCACACCGGCTTTTGCGGGCGCCGTGGCGCTGGTAGTCGGTGGCCTCATTCTGGTAAACAGGCCGAAATAAGCCCCGATTTACCGATTTTCGGGGACGGGCTCCCGTTTTCCGGCGGCCATGGCTAAATAGGTTCCGATGAACATTCAATCTCCCCTGTCCGAAGTTCCGGTCGGCGCACCCGCCTCCCGTCACGAGTCAGTTGCTGTGGATGTCGGTGGCATCACGGTCGGTGGCGGCGCTCCGATCGTTGTGCAATCGATGACCAATACCGATACCGCCGATGTGGACAGCACCGTCCGGCAGGTCGCGGCATTGGCGCGGGCGGGGTCCGAACTCGTGCGCATCACGGTCGACCGCGACGAGGCGGCAGCCGCAGTGCCGCATATTCGCGACCGGCTCGCGAAGATGAACATGCGCGTGCCGCTGATCGGCGACTTTCATTACATCGGACACAAGCTGCTGGCCGATCATCCGGCCTGCGCCGAAGCGCTAGACAAGTACCGGATCAATCCCGGAAATGTCGGCTTCAAGGAAAAGAAGGACAAGCAATTCGGCGCCATCATCGAGACGGCGATCCGCCACGGCAAGCCGGTTCGGATCGGTGCGAATTGGGGATCGCTTGACCAGGAATTGCTGACCCACCTGATGGACGAGAATGCAAAATCACCGCAGCCGATCGAGGCGCGAGCGGTGATGCGAGAGGCCATGGTGCAATCGGCGCTGCTCTCGGCGGAGCGCGCCGTGGACATGGGGCTGCCGCGGAACCGGATCATCCTCTCGGCAAAAGTCTCGGCTGTGCAGGACCTTATCGCGGTCTATATCGATCTCGCGCGCCGTTCGGATTTCGCCATTCATCTCGGCCTGACCGAAGCCGGCATGGGCTCGAAGGGCATCGTCGCGTCGTCGGCCGCCCTCGGCATTCTTCTGCAGCAGGGGATAGGCGACACGATCCGTGTCTCGTTGACGCCCGAGCCGGGCGGTGACCGCACGGTCGAGGTGAAGGTGGCGCAGGAAATCCTTCAGACCATGGGGTTCCGCACGTTTGTGCCGCTGGTCGCGGCGTGTCCCGGTTGCGGGCGCACGACCTCGACCACGTTTCAGGAACTCGCGCGCGACATCCAGAACTTCATCCACACGTCCATGCCGGAATGGAAGACGCGCTATCCGGGCGTCGAGGCGCTCAACGTCGCCGTGATGGGCTGCATTGTGAATGGGCCTGGCGAGAGCAAGCACGCCGATATCGGCATTTCTCTGCCTGGCACCGGCGAAGCGCCGGCAGCACCGGTCTTCATCGACGGCAAGAAATCCGTAACCTTGCGCGGCCCGACCGTGGCCGAGGATTTCAAGACGATGGTGATCGATTATATCGAACGCCGTTACGGACAGGGCGGCGCCGGGCGCACGGCGGCGGAATAGCAAAAACCGCATACTTCACAATCGCTTGGGCCGCATTGTCGCCACGGCGTTGGCGTCCCATATCGATCATGATGGAAAACCGCGATCCCACAAATCCCCGCGTCGAACGCCCGCGTGTCGAGCCTGAAATCATTCCGCCCGACGCGCGTGGCGGACAGCGGCCGGGCGGCAATTTCGAGAATATTTTCATACGGGTAGAGGAAGGCGACGACGGGATTCGCCGCTTCACGCTGAAGCGGCCGGGGCCTTTCCTGATCGCCGCCATGCTGATCGGGGCCGGTCTTTTCGTGGCGATCGTCCTTGTTCTGCTGGCTGGCTTGGTGTTGCTCTGGATTCCTCTGGCCATTGCGGGGGTTATCTTTGCGTTATTCTCCGGTTCCGCGCGCAATGCTCTGAGCCGCATCGGCGCCTGGTGGGGCGGCCGCCGCCGCTAACGCCTTCCGCCGCCGCCTGCGTCGCCAGCAGGGTCGCCGCGAAACAATCAGGTTGTAATTATACATTCTGCACTCTATACGTGTAGGCACGGTCAGGCGTGGCCCGGCAGCCAGTTGCGGCCGCCCGCATGACCGAGCCACCTGTCGGGTGGCTGCATCCTCATGTCCTGACGCTTTCAGCTCAACGCCAGCACCGCGGGGAGGCGGTCTCATCATGGCGCATGACATCAATATCCAGCCCGGCCACGGCACCGCCGGCCGAAAGCCCACCGCGCAATTGCTGGCGCGCCAGCGTCTCAGCGGCCACGACGATCCGGGCATGTTCGGGCGGATGTTTCCCGATCTGCCGCCTCTGAAAGTCGATGACGGTCCGCTGGAAGACCTGGCCAGGGCCATGCGCGACCAGAATCCCGGAAGTCCCGAGGGCAACAATCCGAATATCCCGGCTGGCTTCACCTATCTCGGACAATTCGTCGATCACGACATCACGCTCGATCTCACGTCGATCGGCGATAAATATGCCGACCCCGAGGGCATCGAGAATTTCCGCACACCGGCGCTCGATCTCGATGCGATCTACGGACTTGGGCCGGATGGCAGCCGCCAGCTGTATGCGCGCAATGGAATATCCGGCAGCGGCAAGACACCGGGGCCGAAATTCCTGATCGGCAAGACCATCAATGTGGAGTTCGGCGGTGTGACCGGCGACCATCGCAACGACCTGCCGCGCAACCCGGAAGGCTTCGCGCTGATCGGAGATCACCGCAACGACGAGAATCTCGCCGTCGCGCAGACGCATCTGGCCTTTCTGAAATTCCACAACGCCGTTTGCGATCTCATCGCAGCGTCCGGAAAACCTGCCGACAAAATATTCGCCGAGGCGCGGCAGATCGTGAGCTGGCATTATCAATGGATGGTGCTGCACGATTTCCTGGAGCGCCTCACCGAACCCGGCATTGTCGGACGTATTCTCGAGCGCGGCCGGCGCTTCTATCGCTTCAAGAAGCTGCCCTATATGCCGGTAGAATTTTCCGCAGCTGCCTACCGGTTCGGGCACAGCATGGTGCGCGAACGCTACAGCCATAACCGCATCTTCACTGCCGCGACGTTACAGCAATTGTTCGACTTCTCGGGTTTATCGGGTGGCATTGTCGGCGATCTCGCACCTTTGCCCTCGCAGGCGCCATTGCCGCAACCGGTCTTGCCGTCCAACTGGATCATCGACTGGCGGCGCTATTTCGACTTTGGCCCCGGCGTCAATCCCGACGATGTGCGGCTCAATCCGTCACGCAAGATCGATCCGCTGCTGATTCCGCAACTGCACGAATTGCCCGGTGGCGACGACTTCCGGTCCCGCAATCTCGCCTTCCGCAATCTGCGGCGCGGTGTGCATCTCGGGCTGCCGTCCGGCCAGTCGATCGCCGGTGCCATCGGTGTGCGCAATCCGCTGTCGCCGGAAGAGCTCGCAACCGGCGACGATGGTGCCGCAGCGAAGCGCCACAACCTGCATATACGGACGCCGCTCTGGTATTACATTTTGAAAGAGGCCGCGGTCCGCGGTAATGGCGAACGTCTCGGTCCGGTCGGTGCAACCATCATTGCCGAAGTCCTGATCGGCCTCGTGCATGGCGACCACGAATCCTATCTGTGGCAGCGCGGCGTCAACTGGCGGCCGGAGCTGGCGGCGAAAGTGCCGGGCACCTTCACCATGACCGATCTCCTGCAATTTGTCGGAGACATCTCGCCGCTCGATGGCATCGGATAATTGCCGTAGCCAGACGCAACACCCGCTCAGGTATGCCGTAGCGCTTCGATGGGATCGAGCTTCGAGGCGCGCAACGCCGGATACCACCCGAAGAACACGCCGACGAGCCCGGAAAAGACAACCGCCAGCACGATGGCGCCGGGTTCGATCAGCAATGGCCAGCCGGCCGCATTGGAAATCAGATAGGCGGCGCCGACGCCGAGCAGCATGCCGATGGCGCCGCCGATGATCGACAGGCCGGACGCCTCAAGAAGGAATTGCCGCAGAATGTCGCGCCGTCGCGCGCCCACGGCGAGCCGCAAACCGATCTCGCGGGTGCGCTCGGTGACCGATACCAGCATGATATTCATGATGCCGATGCCGCCGACCATCAGCGACACGCCGGCCACGGCCGCCAGCAGCAATGCCAGCGTGCGCGCGCTGGCTTCGCGCGTGGCGGCAATGTCGGCCAGGTTACGGATCGTGAAATCGTCCTCGGCACCGGGCTGGATGCGATGACGCTGGCGCAGGAGCGCCTTCTCGTCCTCTTCCACCAGCGTCATGCTCTCGCCGTCATGCACCTTCACATAGATCGACCCGACCGCGCGCGCATTGGCGAGGTTGCGGCCGAGCACACGCTGTCGCGCCGTATTGAGCGGCACGAAGACCACATCGTCCTGATCCTGGCCCCAGGTCGTCTGGCCCTTGTGGCTCATGACCCCGATCACCTGCAGCGGCACGTTGCGGATGCGCATTTCCTCGCCGACCGGGTCCATCCCGCCATACAGGTTGCGCGCCACCGTCTGGCCGATAATCGCCACCTGCGCACCGCGCGCGATCTCCTCCGGCTCGAACATGCGGCCGGTTTCCACCTCCCAGTCCCGGGCCTCGAACCAGCCGGCATCGATCCCAAACACGCTGGCGGCCCAGTTCATGCCGCCGGCCACGATCTGGCCGGAGCCGCGCATGTTCGGCGCCGTGACCTGCACCCCGGTTACTTCCGACATGATCGCCGCGGCATCCTCGTCGGTCAGGGTGGAAGCGGCACCGCCGCCCATGCGCACGCCACCCGCGGTGACATTACCCGGCGTGACGATCAGCAGATTGGAGCCGAGACTGCGGATTTGCGACACCACCTGTTCGCGTGCACCGCCGCCGACCGCGCCCATGGCGATCACGGCGGCGACACCGATGACAATGCCGAGCATGGTGAGCGCGCTGCGCAGCTTGTTCAGCCGCAGCGCATCGATGGCCGAGATGATGGCGTCGCGATGGGTCATTCGGCAGCCTCCGCCGGCGCGGGCTTTATCAGTCGCGCCAGCCGCGTTGCGGCGTCGGCCGGATCCTGGCGTGTGTCGCTGACCGCGCGGCCGTCGAGGAAACGGATCAGCCGGCTCGCATAGGCGGCAACGTCCGGCTCATGCGTCACGATGCAGATCGTCACGCCGTCGCGGTTCAGCTCCTGGAAAAGCGCCATCAATTCGACCGAGGTGCGGCTGTCGAGCGCGCCGGTCGGCTCGTCGGCGAGCAGGATTTTCGGGGTGTTCACGATGGCGCGTGCGACCGCCACGCGCTGTTGCTGTCCGCCGGACAATTGCGTCGGCCGGTGATGCTTGCGCTGACCGAGGCCGACACGCTCCAGCGCCAATGCTGCACGCTGCTTGCGGATGGCCGGATCGATGCCTGCATAGATCATCGGCAATTCGACATTGGCCATTGCATCGAGGCGGTCGAGCAGATGAAATTGCTGGAAGACAAAGCCCATCTTCACGTTGCGCACGGCGGCCAATGCGTCGCCGTCGAGCGCGGAGACCAGTTCGCCGTCCAGCCGGTATGAACCGGAATCGGGACGGTCGAGGCAGCCGACCACATTCATGAAGGTCGACTTGCCGGAACCCGACGGACCCATTACCGCGACGAAATCGCCTGCCTCGATGGCAATCGACACGTCGTCGAGCGCGCGCACGGTTTCGCCGCCCAACCGGTAGACGCGCACCAGATGTTCGGTCTCGATCAGTGCCATGACTGCGTCATATATCGCCGGACCCTGTCTGGCGCCAGTCGCGCTCAGATTTCGTTTCGGTAAGGTCCGGCCGGGTCGATCAGCGATTGCAGGCGCAAAGCCGCGCATTGGGCGATCCGCAGCGTCATGGCCTTGCGGGTCGCGGACGGCAGTTTGTGCTCCGGAGCTGCGCATACGATCTCGCCGCCGAAGCCATCGGCGACGATCAGGCCGGTATCCGGCGGAAAGATGTCGCAGGGCACTTCCACGGTGGTGGCAAAGAACAGCCGGTCACAATGCATCCGGTAGTCGGTCCATTTGTGATCGGCGCGGAAATCCGCGATCGAGGACTTGATCTCCACGATCCAGATTTCGCCGCCGCCGCCGAGCGCCACCAGATCGGCGCGCCGCCCCGAGGGCAGCACGACCTCGCTGACACAATGGAAGCCATGCGCGAGCAGCAGCCGCATCGTGCCACGCGCCACCGTCAGCGCGGTCTGCGACTGGCGGCCGTCGACCGGCATCTGGGACACATTGGCAAGCAGCGCGCTCATGCCCGACCAATAAACCCGTTCGGCGGACCGGCCAAGCGGCTGTTTCGGTTTGGCGAAATGGCGGCAAGCCGGGCTTGCCCGTGCGCAGCCGATGACGCAATCTCCGGCCCGCTCGCGGCGCACAGGCGAGCAGGAGAATGCCATGTCGACCGATTTCGAGGCCCTTTACAACAACCGCGCGCTGGTGCCGGACCATCCGCGCATATTCGAAGGCTGGGGCCGCGATTCGTCCGCGTTCCGCGCTCAGGCCGCGCAGCAGGGCCGCACCGAACTGGATGTGTCCTACGGACCGAGCCCACGTCAGTATATCGACCTGTTCCTGGCCGATCCCGATGCGCCGCTCGCTTTGTTCATTCACGGCGGTTATTGGCGCGCCCTGAGCCCGAAGGAACACAGCCATCTGGCACGCGGTCTGTTCGAGCGCGGCGTCAATGTTGCGATGGCCGGCTACGATCTGTCCCCGCAGGTGTCGATCGCGCAGATCGTCGAGCAGATGCGCGCCGCCTGTCTGCATCTGTGGCATCGCTTCGGAAAGCGCATTCTCGTTTACGGTCATTCGGCGGGCGGCCACCTGACGGCCGCGATGATGGCCACGGACTGGAACGCGCGCGATGCGAATGCGCCGTCCGATCTGGTGCCGGCCGGTTATGCGATTTCCGGCTTGTTCGATCTTTCGCCGCTCATTCACACCAGCATGAACGTGGATTTCAAGCTGGATGAAGAGAGTGCGCGTGCCAGCTCGCCGCTGTTCTGGACGCCGCCGCCCGCAGGCCGCGTATGCGATTCGGTGGTCGGTATCGACGAATCCTCCGAATTCATCCGCCAGGCGAAAACCTTGCCGGACGTCTGGGGCAGGGTCGGGCTTGAGACGCGCTACGAAGAATTGCCCGGCAACCATTTCACCGTGATCGCGCCGCTGGCGGATCCGGACAGCGGCATGGTGGAGCGGCTGTTTGCGCTGGCGCAGCGGACACGCGTCGCGGGTTAGCGCCGTCAGAACCAGTAGCGCCAGGCATAGACCGCCGTCAGCAGCGCGCCGATGGCGGTGACCACGATGCGCATGGCCTCGCGCGGTGCGTGGCGGGCGATGCGGGCGCCGATCAACGCGCCGACCATGCCGCCGCTCATCATGGCGAATGTCGCGGGCCAGGCGACCGCGTCGCGCAGCGCAAAAATGAAAACGGCGACCGATCCGTTGAGTGCCGCCACGAGATTCTTGGTGGCATTGGCGGACCTGTAATCGCCGCCGGTGGCGATCGACAGCACCGCGACGATCAGCACGCCGATGCCGGCGCCGAAATAGCCGCCATAGATCGAGACCGGCAGCAGCATCGGCACGCTGGTCACCTTGATCGACAATTCGCGGCCATGGCGCTTCATCGACCGCGCCCGGATGGCCGCGCTGATGCGCTCGCCATAGGCAAAGAGGATGGTGGCAAAGCCGAGCAGGAGCGGGACGAGGATCTCGAACACCCGGTTCGAGGTGACCATCAGCAGCGCAGCCCCGATGCCCGCGCCGAGCACAGAGGCGAAGACAAGCCCGAAAAAGGCGCGATCAAACGGCGGCAATTGGGTGCGGTCGCTGAACGCCGCCAGAAAGCTGCCCGGCATCAAGGCTGCGATATTCGAGGCGACCGCGACCACCGGCGGCAACCCCGCCGCCAGCAGGCTCGGAAAGGTCACCAGCGCAGCACCTCCGGCCAGCGACGAAATTGTGCCGCCGACAAGGCCCGCGGCACTGAGCATTGCAACCGTGGTGAGGTCCCTACGCGGATCAGAAGAAGGCCTGAATCCCCGTCTGCGCACGCCCGAGGATCAGCGCATGAATGTCATGCGTACCCTCGTAGGTGTTCACGGTTTCCAGATTGGCGACATGCCGCATGACATGGAATTCGTCGGCAATGCCGTTGCCGCCATGCATGTCACGGGCGACGCGGGCAATCTCCAGCGACTTGCCGCAATTGTTGCGCTTCATGAGCGAGATGGCCGGCGGTGCGGCGCGTCCCTGCTCGATCAGCCGGCCCAGCCGCAGGGCGCCGTGCAGTCCGAGCGTGATCTCGGTCTGCATGTCGGCGAGCTTTTTCTGGATCAACTGGGTGGCGGCGAGCGGCCGGCCGAATTGCTTGCGGTCGAGCGTGTATTGCCGCGCCGCATGCCAGCAGAATTCGGCAGCGCCCATCGCACCCCAGGAGATGCCGTAGCGGGCATTGTTGAGGCATCCGAACGGCCCTGCGAGGCCCGACGCATTCGGCAGCAGATTGTCTTCCGGGACAAAGGCGTTATCGAGCACGATCTCGCCGGTGACGGAGGCGCGCAAGCTGAGCTTGCCCTCGATCTTCGGAGTGGAGAAGCCCTCCGTTCCGCGCTCGACGATGAAACCGCGGATCTTGCCGTCGAGCTTCGCCCAGACCACCGCGATATCGGCGATCGGCGAATTCGAGATCCAGGTCTTGGACCCGGTGAGGCGATAGCCGTTCGCCACCTTCTCTGCACGCGTCACCATCGAGCCGGGATCGGAACCGTGATCCGGCTCGGTCAGGCCGAAGCAGCCGACCATTTCGCCGCTGGCGAGCTTGGGCAGGTATTTCTTGCGCTGCGCCTCGGTGCCGTAGGCTTAGATCGGATACATCACCAGCGAGGATTGCACCGACAGGATCGACCGATAGCCGGAATCGACCCGCTCGATCTCGCGGGTAATGAGGCCATAGGCGACATAGCCGAGCCCGGCGCCGCCATATTCTTCGGGGATGGTCGGCCCGAGCAGGCCAAGCGCCCCCATCTCGGGCAGGATATCGCGGTCGATGGTCTCGTCGCGATAGGCCGCGAGAATGCGCGGCATCAGCTTGTCCTGCGAATAGCCGCGCGCCGTGTCGCGCACCATCCGCTCCTCTTCTGAAAGTTCCCCCTCCAGGTCGAGCGGGTCCTCCCAGTTGAAATGGGCGTCTTTCATGGACACGGGACGCTTCACGTCCAGCTTTTCTGCGGCTTGGCTCATGCTCATCTCCGTACAGCAGGCTTTTGCGGCTTATCGGTCAGAAAATCGCGGCAAATGCAACATCCGCGATCAAAAGGGCGGCGGACCCTGCCATGCCCGGAACGATTGCCTCGGCTAACCGTATGTTTGGATTCCCACTCTAGCATCAAGG
>JAEVZN010000053.1 GCA_023392205.1 Pseudomonadota bacterium | reverse complement strand
TCGGAATGATCGAGACGAGATTGGCATTGCTGCAGCGCTCGCCGATTCCATTCAGCGGGCCCTGAATGTGCCGCGCGCCCGCGCGCACCGCCGCCAGCGAATTGGCGCCCGCCTGTTCGGTATCGTTATGGGCATGAATGCCGACATGATCGCCCGGAATGGCCTCCACCACGTCACCGACAATCTGCTCGACTTCATGCGGCAGCGTGCCCCCATTGGTGTCGCACAGCACCACCCAGCGTGCGCCTGCGTCATAGGCCGCTTTCGCGCAGGCCAGCGCGTAATCCGGATTGGCCTTGTACCCGTCGAAGAAATGCTCGCAATCGACGAGCACTTCGCGGCCCTTCGCTTTCGCCGCGGACACGCTGTCACGGATCGAGGCGAGGTTGTCCTCAAGCGTCGTCTCGAGCGCGACACGCACCTGATAGTCCGAGGATTTGGCGACAAAACAGATCGCATCGGCCTTCGCGTCCAGAAGCGCCGCAAGGCCCGGATCGTTGGAGGCCGAGCGTCCCGGCCGGCGTGTCATGCCGAAGGCGGTGAAGGTCGTCGGAAAATGATGTTCGGTCGCGAACAGATCGGTGTCGGCCGGATTGGCGCCAGGATATCCGCCCTCGACATAATCGATGCCGAGATCGGCGAGCATCTGCGCGACCACCACCTTGTCGTTCAAGGTGAAGTCGACACCATTGGTTTGCGCGCCGTCGCGCAATGTGGTGTCAAAGAGATATAGCCGTTCGCGCGCCATCCCGGTCACCAGAGATAATAATTCGCGGCCAGTGCGAAGGCGACGACGATCGCGACGATGCCGACGAGGAAATGATGACGTTGCAGGTTCATTGCGGGGCCCTTTCGCCGAGCGGCTTGTGCATGGTCGTATTGGCGAGCCATTCATCGCCACGCATGACAGTGTTGCGGCTTTGCGCGACATAACCGCGCTTGCGGAAGAATTCTTCGGCCGTATCGCTGGCGTCGACTTTGAGCCTGACCGATCCGCGCGCGCCTGCGAGTTTCTCCAGCGCATCGACAAGCATCGAGGCCGCCCCCTGCCCGGCCGCGGCCGGGTGCACATACAGCATGTCGATCAGGTCGTTGCCCTTCATGCCGGCAAAACCGACAGGATCGCCATCGATCATGGCAATCAGCGTCAGTTGCTCGCCCAGCCGTTTGGCGAAGGCCTCTTCGTCGTCAGCGGTTGCAGCCCAGGCCTCGACCTGGGACTCGGTATAATCCTCGATCGCCAGTTCGGCGACGCTGGCACGGAAAATTTCCGCCAGCAGCGGCGCATCTTCCGGGAGCATCGGACGCATGGAGAGAATACGCTCCGTCATCGCGCCACCTCCCAGGTCGTGCCGTCCTTGGAATCCTTCAGCACGATGCCCATGGCGGCGAGTTCGTCGCGGATGCGGTCGGATTCGGACCAGTTCTTCGCCGCACGCGCGGCATTACGGGCTGCAATACGAGTCTCGATCTCGGCTTCGGGCAAAGCCGGGGCCGTGGCATGGCTCTCCTGCCAATCGCGCAATTCGGAACCGCGGAATCCGAAAAAGCCCAATGTCCCGGCCAGCGCCTTGCGGCCGGCCGAGGATTTCAGCGCATGCATCTCGGCAATTGCGCGCGGCGTATTGAGGTCGTCTCCCAGGGCTTCGAGCACCTGCGGCGCCGGCCGCGGATCCGCTTCGGCCGCGGCGGCGTCGAAAAACCCAGACAGCGCCTTCTCGGCCTCCTGCAAGCCCTTCAGGGTCCAGTTGATCGGCTGCCGGTATTGCGAGCCGAGCATTGCAAGCCGCACCACGTCGCCGGGCCAGTCGTTCAGCACTTCCCTGATCGTAACGAAATTGCCGAGGCTCTTCGACATTTTCTCGCCTTCGACCTGCAGGAAGCCATTGTGCATCCAGACATTCGCCATGACCGGCGCATGAAAGGCGCAACGCGACTGCGCAATCTCGTTCTCATGGTGCGGAAAGACCAGATCGATGCCGCCGCCATGGATATCGAAGGTCTCGCCGAGATGCTTCCATGACATGGCCGATCATTCGATATGCCAGCCTGGACGGCCGGGCGTTGCGATTCCGCAGGGGGACGGCCAGCCGGGTTCGCTGTCCTTCGACGGCTTCCAGAGCACGAAATCCTGGTCGTGCCGCTTGTAGGGCGCGACATCGACACGGGCGCCCGCGATCATCTCGTCCAGCGGACGCTTCGAGAGCCTGCCGTAATCGGGCATCGACGGCACCGAGAACAGCACATGCCCCTCGGCCACATAGGCATGACCCGACGCCACCAGCCGCTCAATGAGCGTCTTCATTTCTTCGATATGCTCCGTCGCGCGCGGCTCGACATCCGGCGGCAGGCAACCCAGAGCCGCCACGTCCGCTTTGAAGTTGGCGTAGGTGGTCTCGGTCAGATCGCGGATGGAAATGCCCTGCTCCGCCGCACGCGCGTTGATCTTGTCGTCCACGTCTGTGATGTTGCGGACATATTTGACATGGCTGGCGCCGTAGACATGCCGCAGCAGCCGGTACAGCACATCGAACACGATGACCGGGCGCGCATTGCCGATATGGGCGAAGTCGTAGACCGTCGGCCCGCAGACATACATTCGTACGCGCGCAGGATCGATCGGGGAGAAGGCCCGCTTCTCGCGTGTCAGCGTGTCGTAAAGCTTGAGCTCCATCACAGTCTTTCCCGGCCCTGCTGGCCCGGGGCGTGCTCTTCATCGCGATGGACAAAAGACAGCCGCAGCCAGCGTGGGGCGCTAGCGAATAATCTCCCGGCAAATGCCGAAAATTGCGTTGCTGGCAGTCATAGCCGGGACAATGGTTAAGCCGCACCGATCCGTCAAGCCCGGCCCGCTTATCAGGTAAACGGAAACTGCCCGCCCCGGCGGACCGGAGCGGGCCATTGCAGGCCAAATTGTCACTCGGCCGGGGTGGCATGCGGCAAAGCCGGTGCCGCCTGCCCGCTGCCGCGGACGCTCGGATCGTGGCGATCCATGTCCTGCCGCCAGGGCCGCCAGCGTTCGAGGGCGACAAGCCCCACCACGATCAGTGCAGCCGTGACAAGGGCAAGGACCGGGAAGCCACCGGGCACGAGATCTACCAGAGTCATCTTGCCCCAATTGCCGAGACCGATGCCCGACCAGTCCAGCGCGCTGTCGATCCGCTTCTGAAACAGGCCGTAGGTATAGGCGCCAGCCAGGCCGCCGGCGATGATCGCCCAGGCATCCTTGTAGCCGGCACCGAGCTGGGCCATCGCCGTTCCGGGGCAGGCCCCGGCAAAGACGATGCCTGCGCCCAGCAGCAGCCCGCCCACCACCATTGGCCCGACGACGGCGGTTTTCACGCTGAGCTGAACGATGCCGAGACCGTTCAGAACGGCGAGAATGACAAGGCCGGTGGCGATGGCGCTGAGAAGCACCTTGAGCATGGTGAAGTTGGTGAACTGGAACTGGCCGATCAGATAGGCGGGCTCCATCACCCGGGACTTTTCGAGCGCAAGCCCGAACACAATACCCATCGCGAGGCCCACCGAGATTGCAGCGAGTATGGTCATCAGAGCCTCCTCTAGGCACGTTTCAGGAGCATGGAGATCGCGATTCCACCAGCAAAAGTGGCGGCCATCGCGATGGTTGAGGACACCGCCAGTTGCGACAGGCCCGACAGCCCATGCCCGGAGGTGCAGCCATTGGCGATGCGTGCGCCCATCAGCAGCACGAAGCCCCCGGCAAAGGCCACAACCAGGCGCACCGGAAACGACCGGATGCCCATCACGCGACCCCAGACATCCGACATTGCGGGACGCCCGGTCCCGGCCATACGCACCGAGATGAACGCGCCGAGCGCGACCCCGACCACCAGCGCGACCTGCCACCAGTCCTTGGCGGTTGCGACATGGCTCTTGAAATACGGAACCGTCATGGTTGTGGGGTCGATGAAGGACATCAGCGACGCCGCTACGGTCACGAAGGACGATGAGGCGCCCAGCGCCGTGTTGATCAGCAGGAATGCCGGAATCTGGAGCATTCCGATCAGTATTCCGGCGGCATAGGGCGACCAGACCCTGCTCGTCAAAACAGTCATATGTACCTCCCTCTCTAGGAACGGGAGAACAATATATTCGTCGTTACTAATATTCAATATTCCATATATGAAAGTGGGGGCGGGCCAGCCATGCGACCACGCAGTGGGATATCCGCAACAGGTTTGATCCAGCGCAAGGCAAAGTATGAGGAAGGTCTTGGAGAGCGCCAGCGCGAGCCTTAACAGGGCATTAGCGATTCAGGCCTAATTTTACCAATCAGCGCGAAACACCGGATAACGCCCATGCGATCGATGCTTGCCACGCTTGCGATTGGCGCCGCTTTGCTGGCCGCTGCACCGGCTCAAGCCGAGAAGCGTATTTTTATCATCGCCAATCAGCCGGACTGATACGGTATCGACCAATGTCTTGCAGACGGCGCCAATTGTGGTGCCGCGGCTGCGGCCGCGTATTGTCAGTCGCGCGATTTCACGCGAGCGGCGTCCTATCGCAGAATCGAACGCGATGAAGTGACCGGCGCGGTTCCCGTG
>JAEVZN010000638.1 GCA_023392205.1 Pseudomonadota bacterium | reverse complement strand
GACGGGCACAGCACGGCGGCATGCGCCACCTCCCCGCTCAATCCGCAGCCGACGCAGGATTCGATCACCGCCGCCACCGGATCGGTGCGCAGCGGATCGGGCGACGGCTTCACGGTCAGCGACGGACAGCCCGACAGCCGGATACAGGAATGATCGCCGGTGCAGATTTCGTCGTCGACACCGAACTTGGTGCGCACGACGCGCTCGCCGCGGGTGAGCTTGCCGGCATCTTCCGCGCGCACGCGGCGCTGGCGCGCGAGCTGGCATTCGCCATCGGCAATGATGACCTTGAGCCCCTTCTCGGCGCTGGCCAGGGCTTCCTTCACGGTCTTCATCATAGTGCCGACATTGTAGCTGCGCACCTTGCGCAGCCAGGTGACGCCAAGCGTCTTCAGGGTGCGCTCGATATCCATCTTCTGGCCTTCGCCGGCGCGGTTGGTCATCGACGAGGGCATGAATTGCAGGCCGGTGGCCGATGTATAGCCGTTCTGGAACACGATCAGCAGGCCGTCGCCCTTGTTGAACAGGTTCGAGGCGACGCCGGTGATCATGCCGTTATGCCAGAAGCCGCCATCGCCCATGACGGCGATCGGGCGCTTGTCGACATTAGGTCCGACGGCGGCGGCGCTTGCCAGCGACATGCCATAGCCCAGAACCGAATTGCCCATGTTGAACGGCGCGAACAGCCCGAAGCAATGACATCCGATATCGGCCGAGATATGCGCGTTGCCGACTTCCGCCTGCGCCAGCTTCAGCGCGGAGAAGACAGGACGCTCCGGACAGCCGGTGCAGAAGGTGGGCGGACGCGGCGGCAGATCGCGCAGCGAAGTCGCCACCGCCGGCAGATGCCCGACGGCCTTGCCAAGCCGGTCGGAAACGGACGCGGGATCGAGATGCGCCGGCTTTGCCTCGCTGACGAATTGCGTCAGCCCCTTCAGCAGCACGTCCTGCGTATATTCGCCGGCCTGCGGCAGCACATCCTTGCCGAACAGCCGGGTCTGCAGATCGCCGCGGCGCAATTCGGACGCGCCCATCTGCTCGATATATTCGGGGAAGCCCTCTTCGACGACAAGCACCGATTTCTTGCCCGCGCAGAAGGTGCGGATCTCTTCCGGCACCAGCGGATAGGTCACGTTGAGGCACAGGATCGGTATGCGGCATTCGCCGAACATGTCGGCCAGGCCAAGACGCTCCAGCGCGCGCAATGTCGAATTGTAGAGACCGCCCTGAACGATGATGCCGATGTCCTTCAGGTCGCCTGGAAAATGTTCGTTGAGCTTCTCGCGCAGAATGAAATCGCGCGCCGCGGGAATGCGCTCCTCGACCTTGCGTTTTTCCTGCGCGAAGGTCACCGGTGGATGCGACAGCCGCGCGAAGTTATGCGCGGCCGGCCGCACCGGATGCAGCGTGGAAATGTCCGGCGCGCGATTGGTACGCGCGGGGAAGGCGCCGGTCACATGGCAGGCGCGGATGCGCAATTCGAGCATCACCGGCGCGTGGCTCGCTTCCGACAATTCGAAGCCCTTTTCCACGATGCGCACGATGCTCGGCAGATCGGGCCGCGGGTCGAGAAGCCAGATCGAGGATTTCATCGCATAGGCATGCGAGCGCTCCTGGATGACGGCTGCGCCCTCGCCGTAATCCTCGCCGACGATGATCATCGCCCCGCCCAGCACGCCGGGCGACGCCAGATTGGACAGCGCGTCGGAGGCGACATTGGTGCCGACGATGGCCTTCCAGGTCACCGCGCCGCGCACGGGATAATTGATCGAGGCGCCGAGCATGGCCGCCGCCGAGGCCTCGTTGGTGCAGGTTTCCACATGCACCCCGAGTTCCTTGAGGTAATCCTCGGCATCCACCATCACGTCGAGCAGATGCGAGACCGGCGCGCCCTGATAGCCACCGACATAGGACACGCCGGATTGCAGCAGCGCCTTGGTCACGGCGAGAATGCCCTCCCCGTGGAAGGTGTCGCCATCGCCGAGCCGCAGGGACTGCACTTCCTTCTTGAATGAACGTTCCATGGCCTCGCTGCCGGAATGAAGGGGTACCCGACGGTATTTAGCACCTTGGCACGATTATAAAAGGCTTTGGGGCCTGCCTTGCGACGCCGGGGTTTGGCCCCTCAAACCGGCGGGATGGCGCCCACCTGCGCGGCCCGCCGGCTACATCTGCGAGGGCAGGAATGTCGACAGGATCGGGAAGGCGATCAGGATGGCCAGCCGGATGACATCGGTGATCACGAACGGCATGACGCCATAGAAGATGGTGGACAGACTGACGTCCTTGAGCACTGAATTGATGACATAGACATTCATGCCGACAGGAGGTGTGATCAGTCCCAGTTCCACCGTCATCACGATGATCACACCGAACCAGATCGGGTCGAAGCCAAGCTCCATCATCGCCGGGAAGATGATCGGGATGGTCAGCACGATCATCGCCATCGCATCGAGAATGCAGCCGAGCACCAGATACATCATCATGACCAGGATCAGGATCTGATAGCGCCCGAGTCCGGTATGGGTGATGAAGTCGGTGATCTTCTGCGGCGTCTGCGTGATGGTGAGAAAATAGCCGAAGATCATCGCGCCGATCAGGATGGTGAACACGGCCGCCGACGTGCGCACCGTGTCGACCAGGCATTTGATGGTGAGCGCCATTGTCAGCCGCCCGCGCAGGAGCGAGATCAGGAAGGCGCCGCCGGCGCCCATGCCGGCGGCTTCGGTCGGCGTGAAGACGCCGCCATAGATGCCGCCGATGACGAATGCGAACAGCAGGATGATCGCCCAGACCTCGCGCAGCGACCTGAATCGCTCCGACCAGGTGGCGCGCGGCGTGGCCGGAAACTGCGCCGGGTTGCGGAAGGCGAGGACATTGACGGTGAGGATATACATCCCGGCGGCGATCATGCCCGGAATGATCCCGGCGATGAAAAGCTTGCCGATATCCTGTTCGGTGATGATGCCATAGACCGCCAGCACCACGGAGGGCGGGATCATGATGCCGAGCGTACCGCCGGCGGCGATCACACCGGTCGCGAAGGCCTTCGGATAGCCGTAGCGGCGCATTTCCGGATAGGCGACATTGGCGAAGGTGGCGGCGGAGGCGACCGACGAGCCGCTGATCGCGGCAAATCCGCCCGAGGCGGCGATGGTGGCGATGCCGAGGCCGCCGCGGAAATGGCCGAGAAAGGAATGCGCCACCGCATAGAGTTCGCGGCTCATGCCCGATGCGGTCGCAAACGCGCCCATCAGCAGAAAGAGCGGCACCACGCCGAAGCCGAGATCGGTCGCGGTACGGATCGGCGACTGCGCAAGGATGCGGAGCGCCGGCCCCATATCGGCCAGATAGCCGAAGCCGAGAACGCCGATCGTACCCATCGCGATCCCGATCGGAACGCGCAGCAGCATGAGCACAAAGAGAGCCACGAACCCGATGATTGCGACCGCGTCGGTGCTCATGTGATCCGCTCAATCGACCTGGACGTGAGGAGCTTTTTCGATCGTGTCGGGACGCACGATCAGCCGGAATGTGCGGATGACCAGGAGCAGGATGGCGCAGGCCAGCCCGATCCAGGCGAGGAAATAGAAAATCCAGACCGGATAGCGCAGGTCGAAAGTCAGCACGTTGGAGGCGCGCGTGCTGAGCACCTGCACGCCCATCATCCAGGTGAAGACCAGCATGGCGCCGAGCGAGACGAGTGCGGCGAACACATCAAGCGCGCGGCGAAACCGCGGGCCGCCCCAGGTCCACAGGATATCGACGGTGATGTGGTCGCCGCGATAGCTCGCCACCGCGATGCCCCAGAAAATCAGGATGCCGAGCAGCATCCGGGAGAAGTCGTAGCTGTCGAGAATGCCGTAGCTGAAGATATAGCGCGCGCCCACCGACACGAATGTCAGCGCGGTAACGGCGGCAAGAAAACATGCCGCCGCCAGTTCGATCCCGTCGATCACGCGATCGACGGGCGTGCGGGTGGGAGCTTCGCTCATCAATAGGCCGAATTGCGCTTGTTCAGCTCGTCCTTCAGGCTTTTCATGACCGCATCTGCGTCATGCCCGGCCTTCTTCACCTCGTCCGCCCATTTCTGGGTGAGCGGCTCGGCGGCCTTCTTCCATTCGTTGAGCTGCGCATCGGTGAGCTGATAGACGGTGTGGCCGGAGGCCTTCATCAGCTTGTCGCGGCCGGCATTCTCGTGCTCGGCCCAGGGAGAGGCGAGCTTGAGCGCCCATTCCGAATTGCAGTGATCGTCGATCACCTTCTTCTGGGCGGCCGACATCTGGTCGTATTTGCCCTTGTTGATGGTCCAGGCAAAGGTCGTGACATAGAGCGGTACGTCCATGTGATACTTGACCACGCCGTCGATCTTGAACAGCAGGATCGAACCCCACGGGAAGGTCAGCGCATCGGCCACGCCGCGTTCCAGCATGTCGCGCGCTTCCGGTGCCGAGCTGTGCGCATTGGTGCCTCCAAGCGAGGTCACGAAAGCAGCCATGGTCGCGTGCGCAGGGCGGATCTTCATGCCCTTGAGCTGATCGGGCGTCTCGATCTTCTTCTTGGCATGCAGCGCGCCGGGATCATGGGCGTGCACGATGCACACCTTCACGTCCTTCATTTCCTTCTCGGCATATTGCCGGTACCAGGCATCGAGCGCCTGCGAACCGCCCTTGGCATTGTTCATCAGGAACGGCAATTCGCCCGCCGCGATGATCGGGAAGCGGCCCGGCTGATAGCCAGGATTGATGAAGGTCACGTCGGCAATACCGTCGCGCGCCATGTCGTAATGGTCGATCGCCTTGCCGAGCTGCTGGGCCGGATACATGCGATATTTGATGGTGCCGTTGGAGGCGGTTTCCACAGCCTTGGCCCATTCCTCCATCGCCTTGTGAATCGAATGCGACGGCGGCAGCCAATGCGCGATCTTCAGTTCGACGGTCTTGTCCTGCGCGCTGGCGGCAGCAGTCATGGCCAGAACAGCTGCCGCAGCCATCGACGTTGCGGCCATGCGGCCGCGCGAAATCCTACCCTGTGGTGAAGTCATTCTGTCCTCCCAGAATCATGT
>JAEVZN010000628.1 GCA_023392205.1 Pseudomonadota bacterium | reverse complement strand
ACCTTGATGCGGCGTCGGTGATCGCTGCGGGTGGCGCGCGCTCCACTATGCGGGATCTCCTCGGCCTTGAATTCAAGGGGCATACCTTCGAGGAGAAATTCCTGATCGCCGATGTGCGCATGCCTGCCGACGACATCCCGACCGAGCGCCGGTTCTGGTTCGATCCTCCGTTTCATTCGGGGCAGTCGGCGTTGATGCACCGTCAGCCCGATCAGTCGTGGCGTGTCGATCTGCAACTGGGTCCGGATGCCGATATCGATCACGAATTGAAACCGGAAAATTACGGACCGCGCATTCGCAAGATGCTCGGACAGCGGGACTTCGCTGTCGACTGGGTGTCGATCTACCGGTTCAATTGCCGCCGCATCGATCGCTTCGTGCATGGCCGGGTGATCTTCGCCGGCGATTCCGCGCATCAGGTTTCGCCCTTCGGGGCGCGGGGCGCCAATTCAGGCGTGGAGGATGCGGAGAACCTGGCCTGGAAGCTGGCCGCTGTGCTGAACGGGGAGGCGGGGCACGAACTGATCGACAGTTACGAGATGGAGCGCATGCAGGCGGCCGACGAGAATATCGGGCACTCCACCCGCTCGACGGATTTCATCGCGCCCCGTTCAAGTGCGGAGCGGACATTGCGCAATGCGGTGCTGTCGCTCGCACCTCATGCCGAATTCGCGCGCCGCATGGTGAATTCGGGCCGGCTGTCGCTGTCGACGGTCTATGAGACGCCGTTGTCTACGCCGGATGAAGATACATTCGGTGGCGCGGTGACGCTGGGCGGGGTTATTCCCGATGCCGCCATGGCTGCGCAGGATGGCGCGCATTGCTTCCTCATGGAACGCTTATCAGCGGGATTCGAATTGCTGCATGTCTCGCATGATGGGCCTTCTCACGCGCCAGCAGGTGTGAGGACGATTTCGATCGGCCGAGATCTTATCGATATCAAGGGGGATTTTGCGAGGCGGTTCGACGCTACGGACGGCTGCGCATTTCTGTTACGTCCCGACCAGCACATCTGCGCGCGCTGGCGGGATCCCACTCCTGAAAAGATTGCGGCCGCGCATGCGCGGGCGCTGGGTCGCCAATGCTAAGCGGGCATCCGCATCGACGAAAGCATTTCGGTGCAGTCGACGACGCATTGCGTGCAGACTTTCGCGCAGACTTCGCAATGCTTGTGCATATGCGCATGGCGTTCGCATTCCGTCGCGCAAGCGCGGCAGAAGGCGATGCAGGTCGTGAGCTGGGCCTCCAGAAGCTGGCGATGGCCGACCTTGTTGGCGCGGGACAGAATGCTGCCGGTGGCGTTGCACACCGCCGCGCAATCCTGATTGAGCCGGATGCAGGAGATCAGCCGCTCGACACCTTTTTCGGCAAGGCAGGCATCGGCGCAGGCAGTGCAGGTCTCCACGCAGGCAAAGCAGGCTTCAATGCATCTGGTGAGCGCATCGGCGTGGCTTGGTTGATCCGGATGCGACCGGAACATCGCTCTGACGGCTACAGCGGACATCGTTTCGTTCCTCTCCGGGCGCTCCCGCAATCCTCGATTGCAACACACCCGAGTGCGGATGGTTCCGGCCTCGATCCGTGAATTGTATTGCTCGCAGAAGCGGTTCCGCCATGTCGGGGTGGCTTCAGAAAGTTTTGGGAGGTATCTCATGTCGCTGCAAACCGGATCGCAATTTAAGGATCCCGACACCGCCTTTGTAGCGCTCATCGAAGCACGACGAGGGTTGAGCGATGAGCAGGCGGCTGTGCTGGACGCGCGCCTTGTTCTGATTCTTGCGAACCATATCGGCGATCTCAACGTGTTGAAGGAAGCAATTGCGCTCGCGAAGCAGGGCGGCGCGTAACCGCCTCGTTTGAGCCGGCCGTGTTCGAGGCGGTGTTAGTCGGTGGGCTTGTTACGGAGTAGGCCGAGAATGGCGTCGACGCGCGCAGCCGGGTCCTTGCTCTTGGTGTCGAGAATTTGCCGAACCTTCTTGACCAGCGCATCCGACGTGAAGGGCTTTGTCAGGAGTTCCACATCGGCGTCGAGCCGTCCGTGATGGATGATCGCGTTGCGTGTGTAGCCTGTCGTGAAGAGGATGCGCAGTTCCGGCCGGCGCCGCAGCGCCTCATCGGCAAGCTGGCGCCCGTTCATCCCGCCCGGCAGGATCACATCGGTAAACAGCAGTTTGACGTCGGGATTGGCATCGAGAAGCCGTAATCCGCTTGCGCCCTCATGCGTGGAGATGACGTGGTAGCCTTCATCGCGCAGTACTTCGCTCGAAAAATGGTTGACCTCCTCATCGTCTTCGACCAGCAGAATTTTTTCGGGACTAAAACCTGTTGCACTTGATTGACCATGCGGGCTTTCGGTCGGCGTCCAGGGTTCGACATTGTCGTCGCTGCTGAGGCGCGGAAGATAGAGCTTGATTGCAGTGCCTTCGCCGAGTTCGCTGTAGATCTTGATATGCCCGCCGGACTGCTTGATGAATCCATAGACCATGCTCAGCCCGAGGCCGGTGCCCGCGCCTGTCGGCTTGGTGGTGAAAAACGGTTCGAACGCGCGGTCGATCACATCCTTGCTCATGCCGCTACCGGTATCGCTGACGGCGAGCAGGATATATTGGCCGGGCATGAGTTCCGGTCCGTTGGCCGCCGCATAGGCATCGTCGAGATAGGTATTGGCTGTCTCGATCGTCAGCCGCCCGCCATCCTTCATGGCGTCACGCGCATTCACCGCGAGATTGAGCAGGGCGTTTTCCAGTTGGTTCGGGTCGACAGCGGTCTTCCATAATCCGCCGGCCAGAACGGTCTCCACGGTGACGGTTTCGCCAATCGTCCGCCGCAGCAATTCGGACATGCCCTGAACCAGGCGGTTGACGTCCACGGCTTTCACTTCCAGCGGATGCTGGCGGGAAAAGGCAAGGAGCCGCTGGACCAGACTCGCGGCGCGCTCTGAGGCCTGTCTTGCGGAACCTAGTGATCGCTTGACCCGCTCGTCACCGTCGCCCAGCCGCCGCATCGCAAGATCGACATTGCCGAGAATGGCGGTCAGCAGGTTGTTGAAGTCATGCGCGATCCCGCCGGTCAAGCGACCGACCGCTTCCATTTTAGTGGCCTGCTGAAGGGCAAGTTCCGTGCGCTCCCGCTTCACGACTTCCTGCTGCAATCGGGCATGCGCATAGGCCTCCCGCCGTGTTCGACGCAACGCGATCAAGCCGAGCCCGATCATGGCCGCCGTCGCCGGCAGGCCGAAGATGAGATGGCTGGCCATGGTCCATAACCACTCGCGAACAACGACGTCATGCTCGATGCCTGAAACCACATAGATGCTGTAGTTCGGCATTTTTCTGTAAGCGAACAGCCGCGTATGGCCATCGAACGGGGACGTACCGCTCACCGAGCCTTCCAGCGGCTGCTCTGAGATCGCCCGCATGATGGTGCTGTTCGGGCTGAGTGCAGTCAGGCGATCGGTGATGTCGGGAAACCGGGCAAGGATTGCTCCGTCGTTACGGATCAGCGCAAAGACGCCCGGCGGCGGCAATTTGGCATAGAAGTTTGTGAAATATTCCGGTGCGATCGAGACAGTTGTGACGCCGCCGAATGCACCATTCGGTCCCGGCCTCCGCCGGCTCAGCGTGAAGAAGGTGGTATCGGCAACAC
This sequence comes from Pseudomonadota bacterium, assembly GCA_023392205.1. Classification (GTDB taxonomy): domain Bacteria; phylum Pseudomonadota; class Alphaproteobacteria; order Rhizobiales; family Xanthobacteraceae; genus Pseudorhodoplanes. Next base: position 687 of record JAEVZN010000628.1, on the reverse strand, counting down.
GGGATTGCAGAATCTCGCTTACATAGGTTCCGGCTTTCGGGCTATCTCGCTGCGTACGAAAATACTCGCGATCCGACAGGTCAAGCTTCGGCATCGGATAGATTGTGCCGGACACCAGCGGCGCACCATTTGCCGCGATCACCCACAGGTCGCGCAATTGCGGCAACGTGTCGTTGATCGATCTTAGCCGCGCATTGAACTCCGCTTCGTCGCGTCGAATGGCAGCGTCGCTAAGATTGCCGGTCAGTTCATCGAGATAACGCGCGCTGAGGTCGAAGGTCTCGAAGACCTTCAATGCGTGCTCGTAGATGGTGTTGAGATTGCGCTGAACGCGGTCGCGCGCTTCGCTCAGATGCTGGTTGTAGGACAGCCAAGACGCCACGATAAAAATCGCGACCGGCAACAGGATCGTGCCAGCGACCAGCAGGCGCACCGGCCACAATGTCGAAGCTAGTTCCTTTTTTGAAATGTGATCGTCCCGCGCCGCGATCGGGCTGGGCTTGGATGGTGGAATCATCAGACCGGCGCGAATTTGAGACAACGGCTATTCTAGCCGTTGTGCCATTTTGAACAAGCGCGACGCGCGACTTTTACGGAACGGAACCGTGCGCGCTCACTTCGTGCATTCGATCGCTACGAAAGCATCGCAACCGTTGCGTCCGCAGGCGCCGCCCACGGGAACCGCGC
>JAEVZN010000582.1 GCA_023392205.1 Pseudomonadota bacterium | reverse complement strand
CACCGCGCAGCACCACCTCCGCGCCGAGCGCCATCAGGCAGCTCGGCGGATCTGTGGCCGGGTCGGCGTAGCAGAGATTGCCCCCGATCGTCCCCTGGTTTCGCACCTGCGGATTGGCCAGCCGCGATGCCATGTCGGCCAGCATCGGCACATGCGTCCGCGCAAGCTGAGAGGCCGCCAGTTCCGAATGCCGCGTCAATGCGCCGATGCGCAGACCGGTCCTGTCGTCATAAGTAATGCCGCGCAAATCGCGCAGCCTGGCAAGCGAGATGATATGCGTCGGCGCGATCATGCGCTGGCGTAATGCCAGCATCAGCGCTGTGCCGCCGGCCATCATACGGCAATTGTCGGCATGTTCGCTCAGCATCTCGCTCGCTTCCGCGACCGAGGTGGGTTCCAGATAATCGAAGTCACGCATGCGGGACGCCCTGCGCCGGGGCCGCGTCGCGCTGTTCGCGCAAGGCGGCGAGAATTTTCTCCGGCGTGATCGGCAGCGTTTTGATTCGGACACCGATCGCGTCATGGACCGCATTGGCAATAGACGCCGCGCCCGGAACCATCGCGGTCTCGCTTGCGCCCTTGGCCCCATAGGGCCCGTTCGGTTCGAACGATTCCACGATGCCGGACTGGATCGGCGGCACCGAATCCGCTGTCGGCATGGTGTAATCCGCGAAATTGCCGTTGAGCAAGCGGCAATTGTCGTATTGCAGATGCTCGTAGAGCGTCCAGCCGATCGCCATCACGGCCGCGCCGCAGGATTGTCCGTGCACGGCCAGCGGATTGAGCGCCTTGCCGCAATCGTCGGAGACCCAGGTTTCGATGACCTTAACCTGACCGGTCTCGGTATCCACCTCGACTTCGGTCGCCTGCGCCGCGAAAGAATATCCGGGCGCCACGTTGCCGTATTGCTCTGGCGTCGCCAGCGCCTGAAAGGTCGGCGGATCGTAGGTTGACGTCACCTGCAGGCCTTCGCCGCCTTCGCGATAGATATGAAAGCGCGCGAGATCGCTGAACGGGATCTTGCGGTTTGGCGCCGACGACTTCACGAAGACTTCGCCGTTGTCCATGTCGAGATCGTCTTCCGGCACACCGAGCTTCTCCGACGCGATGGCGAGCAATTTGCCACGCACCTCGCGCGCCGCCTTAATGGCGGCATTGCCGGCGAGAATCGTGACGCGTGAGGCGATCGATCCGTGGCCGTAGGGCGACATGTCGGTGTCGGTCGGCAGCACCGTGACATGCGACACCGGGATCGACAATTCGTTGGCGCAGCATTGCGCCAGCATGGTGTAGGCACCTTGCCCCATATCGGATTCCCCGGTGAGCAGAACGAGGCGCCCGTCGGTGCCCATCTTCGCAACCACGGTCGAGCCGTCCCAATTGCCCATCTCGCGATTACCGCTGACATGGATTCCGGTACCGAAGCCGATACCGCGCCGTTTCACGCCCGTGCCTTTGGGGCGATCTTTCTTCTCGCTCCAGCGGATGCCCTCGCTGACCTGGTCGAGGCATTCGCCAAGTCCGCTGCTCCCGATCTGGAAGCCGTGCACGCTGGTGTCGCCGCTCTTGATCGCATTGCGCTTCATCATCTCGACCGGATCGATGCCGAGCTTCTCCGCCATCACTGTGATGTGGGAATTGAGCGCGAAGGACGCCTGCGGCCCGCCGAAGCCACGCAAGGCGCCGCGCGGCGGCGAATTCGTATAAACGAGCTTGCTGTGCAGCCGCACGTCCTTCAGGTGGCGATGCATGTTGTCGCTGCGCACGGTCGACACCTGCAGCACATGCCCGGCCAGTCCTTCATAGGCGCCGCATTCAGCAATGATGTTAACTTCCTTCGCGATGATGATGCCGTCCTTGTCGACACCCATCTTCAGCCAGATACGCTCTGGCGGGCTCGAACGCGCGCCCAGAAAGTCCTCCAGGCGGTTGTTGACGAAGCGCACCGGCCGATCGACCTTCGTAGCGAGCCATGCGCAGATCAGGCTGTTGCATTCCTCGGCGACCTTGCCGCCAAAGGCGCCGCCGACGGTCGACTGAATCACCCGCACCTTCGACACCGGCAGTTCCAGCGCATCGGCCAGCCGCATCCGCGCCAGGAATGCCGACTGGGTCGATGTCTGGACGTTCACGCGGCCGTCGCTCGTGCGCCAGGCCACCGTCGCCATCGGTTCGAGGTAACCCGGATATTGGGAGTGAGTCTCGTAGGTATCCTCATAGATCAGCGCAGAGCGAGCGAAGGCGGCATCGACATCGCCACGCACGACATTGTACTGGCAGGCCAGATTGGCTGAACCTTCGTGAACTTCCGGTGCGCCTTCCTGCAGCGCCCGGTCGGGATCGAGCACGACCGGCAATTCCTCGTATTCGACGCGGATCAGGTCCAGCGCGTCGCGCGCGATCTCCTCGTCGTCCGCAACGACCGCGACCACTTCCTCGCCGATGAACCGGACCTTGCCGGTCGCCAGGATGCGGTGCTGCTTGTGATGAATGCCGGTCATCCGTGTGGGCGTATCTTCGCCGGTCAGCACCGCATGCACGCCGGGCAACGCACGCGCAGCATCGGCGTCCACATGCAGGATCTTGGCGTGGGCGTGAGGGCTGCGCAGCACCTTGGCATGCAGCATGCCTCCCATTTTCAGATCGGCACTGTACTGCGCCCGCCCGACGACCTTCTCGAGGGCGTTGATCTGAACGGTGTCTTTGCCGATGCTCGATGTCGTCATGATGCGGAGGCTTTACGCTGCTTTTGAATCGTCTTGGTCTGCACCCTGCGCGTGCAGATGCTTCAGCAGCCCGCGCGCGGTATAGGCACAATGCTCGCCGCATAGTTCCGCGACGCCGGCGGCATCGCCAGCACGGAACAACTCCGCCAGCCTGCGATGTTCTTCCTGCGATCGCCGCAATTCACCTTCCTGCAGAGCGAGAATCCGGATGAGGGGTGCCACGCTATCTCGTAAAAGGTCGATCTGCCGGCGCAGATGCTTGCGATCGCAACTCTGGTAAAGGCGCGTGTGAAACCTGAGATTGAGCTCCGCCCAGATGTCGAAGCGGATCGGGCCGTCGAGTGCCGCATCCAGCGTGCGCAAAATTGCATCAAGTGCATCGGCGTCAGCCATGCTGCGCTTTTCGGTTGCAAGCGCACCCGCGCGCCCTTCCAGCATGGCCCGCATGTCGAAGATGTCTTCGATCTCGCTGGCATTCAGCGACGTCACGAAGAAGCCACGGCGGGGCTTGAGTTCGACAAGGCCCTCCGTCGCCAGGCGATTGAGGGCCTCCCGCACTGGCAAGCGGCTGACGCCCAATTGCCGGGCAATCTCTTCCTGGCGCATGGGCTGTCCGGCCTGCAATTCACCCGAGAATATCATCGCACGCAGCTTGGCGTGTGTGGCCTGCTGCGCGCTGACAAGATGATCGCCGACATTGTTCGACATCGCCGAAGCCTTTGCATTTGCCGCATTGACGCGGAGCCTGATTTCGATAAGCTAAATTGGATACAAAATCCAGATCGTTCGTGCGGGGCGCCTCGTCGCGTTCGCTCGGTCGAGCAAAAATGACTGTTGCCGGTCCAGGCTTCCACAGGGGATTCCGTCATGAGCAAGCGCATCATTTCGTCTCGACGCGACGTATTGGCCGCAGGCGCGAGTGTCCTCGCCGCCAGCGCATTGCCGCTGCCGGCTTTCGCCCAGAACAAACCGGTCAAGGTCGGCGTCATTCTTTATCTGTCGGGCGTTCAGGCCG
>JAEVZN010000546.1 GCA_023392205.1 Pseudomonadota bacterium | reverse complement strand
CGCTTCGTTCGTTCGGCCCGTTGTCGCCAGTCTTGGAGCCTCAGGCCTCCGCCGCCTGCATCTGTGCCATCGCCGCGTTGTCCTTCTCGCTGGCGCGCAGATGCGCCGGCCGCTGCTCCAGCCGCTTCCAATAGGCCTCGAAGGCCGGGCGTCTTTCGATCGAACCGAATTGCAGACCCCAGCCGATATGCGCGCCGATATAGACATCGGCCGCCGAAAAGCTGTCGCCCGCGACATAGGGCTTGGCCGTCACCGCGCCTTCCAGCACATCCATCACCGTCGCATAATTGCCGTAACCCACAAGGCCTTCGCGCTCGGCGGGCGGTGTCAGTCCGAGCGAATGGTTGACCACGGCGTGCTCCAGCGGCCCGGCGGCAAAGAACAGCCAGCGATAATAGTCACCGCGTTCGGCAAGCGGCGGCGCAAGTCCGGCCTCGGGAAAGGCATCGGCGAGATAGGCGCAGATCGCCGCGCATTCGGTCACCACCACATCGCCATGCCTGATCGCGGGCACCTTGCCCATCGGATTGATGGCAAGATAATCCGGCGACTTCATCGCCGGACCGAACCCGAGCATTTCGACATCGTAGGGTGCGGCGGTTTCTTCGAGCATCCACCGCGCAATGGCGCCGCGCGACATGGGATTGGTATATAGAACGAGAGAAGCTGGCATGTTCACTCCTGATGCGGACCGGACCGGAGCATGCGCGCGCGGCGCAGTCCAGTCCGCTTCCAGGATGTGTCGGCCTCACGTCGGAAGAATGACTGAACCGGAAAAGTCTGTGGCTGCGCGGTCAGCGCTTCCATTCAGGGAACGGGTCTTTCAGCTTCGCCCAGGCCGGATTGCCGAAGGTCACAGGGTCGGATGCATCGGCGAGGCACGCGTCCAGCCGCGCGGTCAGCGCTTGCTTGTCCATACCCGAGCCGATGAACACGATCTCCTGTCGGCGGTCGCCATAGAGATCGTCCCAATGTTCGCGGATCATCTCCCGCCATTCGGGGGAGGCAGGCCAGCGCTGCACCGGCACGGCCGTCCACCAGAAGCCGCGCCCCTCGGTGCGGGTGATGGCGCCAGCCTGGCTGATCTCGCCAACCCAGTCCGGCCGCGTGGCGATCCAGAAATGCCCCTTGCAGCGGATCACGCCCGGCCAGTCCGACTGGATGAAGGCCTGGAAGCGCGCCGGATCGAAGGGGCGCCGGGCGCGGTAGACGAAACTGGAAATTCCGTATTCCTCGGTTTCCGGCTTGTGATCGGCGAAACCATATAGTTCCTTGTACCAGAGCGGATGCTGCTGGGCGCGCTCGAAGTCGAAGCGGCCGGTATTGAGAATTTGTTCGGGCGCAACGCGTGCGAAGTCGGACTCAATCACCTGCGCTTCGGGATTTAGACCGCGCACGATACTGCGCGCGGCGGCGAGCTGCTCTGGCTTGGTATCCTTCACCTTGTTGAGGATGACCACGTCGGCGAATTCGATCTGCTCCACCATGAGATCGACCAATGTGCGCTCGTCGTCGTCTCCGAGCGACTCGCCGCGGTCGCGCAGAAATTCGCGCGAAGAATAGTCGCGCAGCAGATTTGCCGCATCGACGACCGTGACCATGGTGTCGAGCCTTGCGATATCCGACAGGCTCTCGCCGTCCTCGCTGCGGAAGTCGAAAGTGGCGGCGACGGGCAAAGGTTCGGAAATCCCGGTCGATTCGATCAGCAGGTAATCGAAGCGGCCGGCATCGGCGAGCGTGCGCACTTCCTTCAGGAGATCGTCGCGCAAAGTGCAGCAGATGCACCCGTTGGTCATCTCGACCAGTTGCTCATTCGTCCGCGACAGGTTCGCATCGCCATCGCGGATCAGGTCCGCGTCGATGTTCACTTCGCTCATGTCGTTCACAATGACCGCAACCCGCAATCCCTGCCGGTTGTTGAGGATGTGATTCATCAATGTGGTCTTGCCGGCTCCGAGAAATCCGGACAGGACGGTGACGGGCAGTTTCTGCATGGTTTCCCGATGGTCTTGAGGGCGGTGACATGAAAGAGGCGATCCTGTGCGCGGCCAGCGCTGCAAGCGCCCGCGCGCTATTGCGTCCTGCAATGCGGGGCGAGACCCGACGCGATGTCGTGGGCGATGCGCGACAGGATAATGGCCGCGCGTGCCGGGCCGTAGACATCGACGAGCCGCGGCAAGGCTTCGGAGAGCAGCACGGCGAGCTGGGTGGCCTCGGTCGCGCCCGCGTCGCTCGCATCCCTGATGCCGCGGCGGATGGCGTCGCGGGCTTGTGCGAAGCCTTCCGGCATGCCCTCGGGGTCGAGATTGGCGGGAGCATCCAGCAGGGTGTCGCGCAGGGATGTCATGGGTCTGAAGCCTCACTGATCGGCTAAATCGGTTATGTTATAACATAACATATTTTTCAGGGCTGTCACCCCGCAGCGGCACAATTCGCCCGGCACCTCAGACAAAGAGAAGAGCAAATGTCCGAGGATCGGGCCAAGCATGATGTTCGCACCCACGCTCGCGGCCGAGGATCGCCATTTCTACTGGTAGCCCTTCACCGCGCTAGGATTATGTTCACGTGAAGCGCGACTGCGGCTGCATGTGCGCCATGACCGGCAAGCCGTTGTGAATAGGGCGATTCCAAATCATGGTGCAGCCATGCCGGATGCCTATCGCCTGAACTTCGACAGCACGCTTGCGGCCTTTCTGGGCGGTTTCCGCTCCGCCTGGCTGTCCGTTTTCGCTTATGTGCTGTTCGGCACTTATATCGGCGTCGGCGCGCTTGCCTACGATTTCAATTTCTCACTGCTCTGGGTGACGGCCTCGACATTGCTGGTCTGGGCGGGGCCGGCGCAGGTGATCCTGATCTCGACGCTTGGCGGCGGCGCGCAACTGATTGAGGTCGCGATTGCAGTGGGTTTGAGCGGCGTGCGCCTGTTGCCGATGGTGGTGGCGCTGATGCCGCTGCTGCGCGGGCCGAATACGAAGACCTACGAACTGGTGCTGCCGGCGCATTTCACCGCCGTCAGTATGTGGGTGGAATCGATGCGGCTGGCGCCGCAAATGCCGGTGGAGCGGCGTATTCCCTTCGTCAACGGGATCGCGTCCGGCTACATGCTCTCGGCGGTCTCCGCCACCATCGCCGGCTATTATCTGGCGGCGCAATTGCCGAGTTTGTTCACGGCCGCGCTGCTGTTCCTGACGCCGATGTCGTTTCTAGTGTCGATCGCGCGCAATGCCACCATGATAATCGACCGGCTCGCCTTGGTCTTCGGCCTCGTGCTCGGCCCGGCGCTCGCCTACATGGCCGTCGAACTCGATGTGATGTGGGCCGGCATTGCAGGCGGCACGCTCGCCTATCTCGCGCACCGGGTCCGGAGGGCATGGCGGTGAGCCTGACCACCTCGGCTTTGTGGCCCTATCTGGTGCTGATCCTGGTCGGCTTCCTGCCGAACGAGGTCTGGCGCGCGTTGGGGTTTCTGGTCGCGCGCAGGCTGGACGAGGGTTCGGAAATCCTGCTCTGGGTGCGCGCGGTCGCAACTGCGGTGCTCGCCGCGGTGATCGCCAAGATCACGATCTTTGCGCCAGGTGCGCTGGCGGAAGTGCCGCTGGCGGTGCGGCTCGGCGCGGTGGCAGCGGGCTTTCTGGGCTTTCTGGTGTTCCGCCGCTCGGTCTTTGCCGGGGTCGTAACCGGGGAGGTGGTGCTGATCGCAGGCGCGTTCGCGTTCAGGGGCCTGAATCTGAACTAGGCCGTCGCCAGCGCTGTAGATAATTTGCGCGCCTGCTCGGCGAGAATATCCGGCTTCTCTTTCTCGCTGGCGGCAGGCTTCATGGTGACGCCTTCGTGGCGCGGGATCACATGCACGTGCAGGTGAAAGACCACCTGTCCGCCGGCGCTTTCGTTGAATTGCTGCACGGTGATCCCGTCCGCATCGAACACCGTGAGCGCAGCCTGCGCCACGCGCTGGGCTATCCTTGCGACATGGGCCAGATCGTCCGGCGCAATGTCCAGAATATTGCGCGCCGCGCTTTTCGGGATCACCAGCGTATGGCCGGGCGCACGCGGCATGATGTCGAGAAAGGCCAGCGCCTTGTCGTCCTCATAGACCTTGTAGCAGGGCAATTCGCCGCGAATGATCTTTGCGAAGATGTTGTTGGGATCGTAAGCCGGCATCGCATCACTCCATCGCGTCATTCTTCATCGCATCGCGGTCCATCGGATCGCTCCTGCGAAAAGGTGTCATGGTCTCGAGTTCGCGCCCCGCGGCGTCCACATAGGCGCGTTCGCGCCTGAGATAATCGGCAATAGCACGGCGCAATCCGGGGTCGGCGATATAATGCGACGAATGCGTGGTCACCGGCACATAGCCGCGTGCCAGTTTGTGTTCGCCCTGCGCGCCGGCCTCAACGACCTTCAGCTTGTGGGCGATGGCAAAGTCGATGGCCTGGTAATAGCAAAGCTCGAAATGCAGGAACGGATGATGCTCGATGGCGCCCCAATGGCGGCCATAGAGCGCGCCCGGTCCGATGAAATTCAGCGCTCCGGCGATATAGCGCCCGGCGCGTCTGGCCATCACCAGCAGCACCTGGTCGGGCATGCTCTCGCCGATCATCGAGAAGAAGGCGCGGGTGAGATAGGGGCGGCCCCATTTGCGCGAGCCGGTATCGATATAGAAGGCGAAATAATCGTCCCAGACCGCCTCGGTCAGATCGCGTCCGGTCAAATGATGGATGGTGATGCCGGACTCGGCTGCGTCGCGGCGCTCGCGGCGGATGACCTTGCGCTTGCGCGAGGCCAAAGCGCCGAGGAAATCCTCGAACGAATTGTAGCCGTGATTGTGCCAGTGGAATTGCTGATCCTTGCGCTTCAGAAAGCCCTTCTCGCCCAGAAACTCCCAGTCGCGCTCCGGAAGGAAAGTGACATGCACCGATGAGGCATCGCGCTTGCTGCACAAAGCCGCGAGACCTGCGGCCAGCATTTCGCGCGTGCGCCCGTCCGTATCGCCATCCCGGACCATCAGCCGCGGTCCGGTCGCCGGTGTGAACGGCACCGATACCTGCAACTTCGGGTAATAGGCGCCTCCGGCCCGCTCATAGGCATCGGCCCAGCCCGCGTCGAAGACATACTCGCCGCGCGAATGCGATTTGAGATAGCAGGGCGCGGCACCGAGGATGTCTCCATCCGATGTTTCGATGAGCAGATGTTGCGGTGCCCAGCCGGTGCGCGGCACCGCCGATTGCGACCGCTCTAGCGCCGAAAGGAAGGCATGCGACAAGAAGGGGTTGCAGACAGGTTGCTCAGGCGCTGCGACAGCCGGCTCACATCCCTCCTGCACAACTTCAAGTGACGCCCGAACATGGCGGCGCGTCTCCGCGCTCGCGCAGGCATCCCAGGCTGCGGGGTCAGCCTGGTCTATGCTGGAGAGCACGCGCACCTGCAGCGGGGGCAGGGCGTCGGTGTCGGGTTCGGCGGAGCGGTCTGATGAAGGCGACATTTCGCGAGAGTCTTAGCCCGATTTTATGGCCGGAATCCCTCAAAAATCATTTGATTTGCATATCGTCTGGCGCGCTTGCGTTCGGCCTCTGTCCGCACCGTCCAGGTAAGAAGCGGCAGCCCGAGCAGGAAGCGGCCCCCGAGGGGAACCGCCATTGGCAGATCCTGCACCGACCAGGCCAGGAAATGCGGGCGGGAGGCAATGGCCGCGCGTGCATAGGCCATGCGGCTTGCCCCCTTCAGCGCATCGCCGGGGATCCTCTCCGCCACCAGACCGCGCGGGAGGCCGGGCGCATGGACCCGCAATGCCTGAACCAGACACGGATCGAAGGACATGGCCGCCACCGGCCCGGCATAATCCTGCAGGATCGCGCTGACCCGCTCTGCGAGTCGCGTATCGCCATCGTTCCGGCTCTTGAGTTCCAACACGAGTGCGACCCGGCCGCCGACCTGCTCGCATAATTCCCGCAAGGTCTGCATCCGGTCGGTTGTCGCCTTGAAGCCGATGTCCCGAAGCTCGGGCGCCGTGCGCGCCCGCAAGGGCCCGCTTGCCTCTGTCAGGCGGTCGAGGAGGTGGTCGTGAAAGACCATCGCCTCGCCGTCTGCGGCAAGTTGCAGATCGCATTCGATGCCGTAATTGCCGGACATGGCCGCAGCGAAAGCTGACGGCGTGTTCTCAATCACTCCCGCCGCTGCGTCGTGCAGGCCGCGATGCGCGATCGGACGCGCTGTCAGCCAGTCCAGTCCGGGCATGGCTTGACTGTCAGGAGACTTCGAACATGCCTTCGACCTCGACGGCCGAGTCCATCGGCAGCACGGTCACGCCGACGGTGGTGCGGGCGTGCCGGCCGCGTTCGGCAAAGGCGGTCACCATCAGGTCGGAGGCACCGTTCATGACCTTGGGGCCGTCGAGAAAGGTCGGAATCGCGTTGATAAAGCCGCCCAGCCGGACCACCCGCACCACCTTGTCGAGGTCGCCGAGCGCGCCCTTGATCTGGGCCATCAGGTTGATCGCACAGGCGCGGGCGGCCTTCTGGCCGTCCTCCACGCTCACATCGGCACCAAGCTTGCCCTTGGCGACCAGATGACCCTCCGCATCGAAGCAAAGCTGGCCCGACACCACGAGCAAATTGCCGGTGCGCACGAAGCCGACATAATTGGCCATGGGCGCCGCAGCCGTCGGCAATTCGATCCCCAGATCGTTCAATTTTTTCTCGATCGCCCCCGCCATGGCTCACGTCTCCTGTCGCCGAATGAAGCTGGGTCGTGTCTTGAAGGATCGGCTATCGTCCCACAAGCAGAGAAATCCGATTGCGTCATGTGTCTCTGGCATATGCGCCTTGCCGGCATTCAGAACCCCGGTCGCCTCAAATTGGACGGATTCTCTCCCGCCGATGCGCCAGACGCCGGGTTCGGCGATATTGCCGGGCCGTTGCGCAGAGGTGGACCCGCGTCTATCTGAATGAATGCTTGAGCCTTGAAAGGGATGACGATGTCGCGCGCGCCTGCCTGCTGGACCGGAACGGCACTTCTGTTGGCACTGTCCGTCACCGCCCTTTCGGCCGCGCCCGCCTCCCGCCCCGAAATAGTGGAGTTTGTGCCGCACCGTGCGGTCTATGACCTGAAATTGGCATCTTCGCGCGGCAACCGGCCCATCGAATCCGTGCGCGGGCGTATCCTCTACGATTTCTCCGGCAGCCATTGCGAAGGCTACGCGCTGCAGTTTCGTCAGGTGTCGGAAATCGACGCAGGCGAGGGTCTGATC
>JAEVZN010000500.1 GCA_023392205.1 Pseudomonadota bacterium | reverse complement strand
GGCGAGATGGCGGCGCAATTTCATGCTCTCGGCAACGACCGGGCGCGGCTTGCTGCGGAACTCGACGGGACCGCAGCCCAGGTCCGCAAGCTGCAGACCGCCAATCGGGAAGTCGTGCGCCGCATTGACGTTGCCATCGGCAGCATCAAGTCGCTGCTCGATGAGCATGACCGCTGACGCTGGCGCAGATATGTCCGGGAGTATGGCGCGATGGCGCAGGTCAATGTGACGATCAACAACCGGCAATACCGGATGGGCTGCGAGGACGGGCAGGAAGAGCACGTCATGAAGCTCGCGCAGGATATCGACGATCTCATCGACCGGCTGCGCAGTGCGCATGGCGAGATCGGCGACCAGCGTCTCACGGTCATGGCCGCGCTGACGGTGGCCGACGAATTATCGGAACAGTCGCGCAGGCTGAACCGGCTGGAGGAAGAGATTGCAGCTTTGCAGGATGCGCGGCTGGTGTCGGTCGAGCGTGCACAGAATACGGAGGCCGCCATTGTCGCCGCGCTGAATGCCGCCGCCGAAAGGATCGAGGACATTACCCGCGACCTCAATCAGGCGGTGCAGCCAGGGCCGGGGATCGCACTCGGCTGAGATCTGCTCCGCAAAGACTGCTGGCGATAAGCCTGTCGGCACACTACATTGCCGAAGCGGGGCTGCGAGGTGCGATGGAACACATACTCCCGGGGCCTTACGATCCTGAAGGGAGCTGTCCCTGGCCGGGCCCGTGGGTTCGGACATATGGCGCCCACCTACTTATGTAGGTTCCCGGGGTCGATTTTCCGACGGCCATTGTGGCTCCGCGCTTATTCTGGTGATGCTGCTCCTGTCATTATCGAGCGTTTATAAGACCTCACCGCCGGTTCTGTGTCCGGCCGTGTCGTGACGGGGGAGCATTCCGTAATGCCGGCATCCGAAAAGCCCGCTCTGGATCAATCCGCAAAGGACAAGGCGTCTTTTCGTGCGGACGCCATTGCGCGTCGCGATGCCCTGACGGCGGACGAGCGGGCTGCGGGCGCGGAGATCGTCGCAAATCGTCCCTTTCCGCTCGCGGTCACCGCCGATACCATCGTGTCGGCCTATGCGCCGATGCGCAGTGAGTTCGATCCGTACCCGCTGATGCGCAGACTTGCCGATGCCGGTGCGTCGCTCGCCTTGCCGGTCGTGCAGGCGCGTGGCCAGCCGCTGGCGATCCGCGCCTATGCGTTCGGCGATGACCTGAATTCAGGCATCTGGGGAATCCGCGAACCGAAGCCGGAAGCGCCCGAGGTTTTTCCGGACATCATGTTGGTGCCGCTGACCGCTTTCGACCGCAAGGGGCACCGGATCGGCTATGGCGCCGGATACTACGACCGCACTATCGTGCGCGTTCGCGCCAACAAGCCGATGATTGCCATCGGTCTGGCCTTTGCCACTCAGGAGATCGAGCGGGTGCCGGCCACCGTATTCGACGCCCCGCTGGACCTTGTGCTAACGGAACGCGAGGTCATCGATTTCCGCGGGAGCTGACGGGTTGCGCATATTGTTTATCGGCGATGTCGTCGGCCGGTCGGGACGCGCCATCGTCCATCAGCGGCTGCCGGACCTGATCGCGGAGTGGAAGCTCGATCTGGTGGTGCTCAACGGCGAGAATTCTGCCGGCGGGTTCGGGATCACCGAGACCATCTTCCGGGAATTCACGGATAGCGGCGTCGATGTCGTTACACTCGGCAATCACTCCTGGGACCAGCGCGAAGCTCTGGTGTTCATCTCGCGCGCACCGCGTCTGATCCGGCCGATCAATTATCCCAAGGGTACGCCGGGCAGTGGCACCGCCATGGTCGAGGCGCGCAACGGCGCCCGCGTGCTCGTGGTCAATGCCATGGGGCGCATCTTCATGGACCCGTTGGACGATCCGTTTTCCGCGATCGACCGCGAACTGGACGCCTGCGCGCTGGGGCGCGATGCGGATGCGATCCTCGTCGACTTTCATGCCGAGGTGACCAGCGAGACCCAGGCCATGGGCCATTTTCTCGACGGCCGGGTCAGTGCGGTGATCGGCACGCATACGCATGTTCCGACCGCCGACCATCAGGTGCTGCCGGGCGGCACCGCGTTCCAGTCCGATGCCGGCATGACCGGCGACTACGATTCCGTCATCGGCATGGTCAAGGACGAACCGCTGTCGCGCTTTCTACGCCGGATTCCGTCGTCCAAATTCGAAGCGGCGGTCGGTCCGGCGACACTCTGCGGCCTCGCGATCGAAACCGACGACGCGACAGGCCTCGCGATCCGGGTCGGGGCAGTCCGGCTCGGTGCGCGGCTGGAGGAGGCGCTGCCACGCTTCTGGCTCGACAGCTAGGTCCGGCCGGAGCGATGCCGCCAGGCGCGAAGAGGGTTGAGAAGAACGCCGCAGGAAGCCTATAAGGCAGCCGCCTTCAACAAGTGCGGCCCGGGTCCATGGCAGGTCATTCCCAATTCAAGAATATCATGCACCGCAAGGGGCGGCAGGACAAACTGCGCTCCAAGCTGTTTTCCAAACTCGCGCGCGATATTACCGTGTCCGCGAAAATGGGAATGCCGGATCCGAATTTTAATCCGCGCCTGCGCGCCGCCATCATCGCCGCGCGTGCGGAGAATATGCCCAAGGACAACATCGAACGCGCCATCAAGAAGAGCCAGGGCGGCGATTCGGAGACCTATGACGAGGTCCGCTACGAAGGCTATGGGCCGGGCGGTGTGGCCATCATTGTCGAGGCGCTGACCGACAACCGCAACCGCACTGCGGGCGAGGTGCGTGCCACCTTCACCAAGGGCGGCGGGAATCTCGCCGAGACCGGCGCGGTCTCCTTCATGTTCGACCGGGTCGGCGTGGTCGAGTTCGATGCGGGCGTGGCCAGCGCCGACGACATGCTGGAAGCCGCCATCGAGGCCGGTGCGGAAGACGTGGTGTCGGGCGAGGGCGGCCATGAAATCTACACCGCACAGGATGCGCTGGCCGAAGTGTCGAAGGCGCTGGAAGCGAAATTCGGCGAGCCGCGCAAGTCGGCCTTGACCTGGAAGCCGCAGAACACGCTCGCCGTGAGCGACGATCAGGGCGAGAAATTGTTGCGGATGATCGAAAACCTGGAAGAGAGCGACGACGTGCAGAACGTCTACGCCAATTTCGAAGTCTCCGAATCGCTCATGGCGAAGCTGAGCGCGTGACGCGAGAAGCGGTGACCAGGCCGTGAGCCGCATGCCGCTGGAAAAGCCGGTCTGGCCGCTGCCCAATCCTCTGGCCGACCTGCGCCTCGTGCATCTCTCGAATGCGATCGTGGCGTTTCTCTTCGCCGTCTCGGCGCCGGTGGCGATCATCCTGTCGGTGGGGGCGCGCGCAGGGTTGGGCGAAGATGTTCTCGCCTCCTGGCTGTTTGCGTCCTTTCTGTTCAACGGGCTGATCACACTCGCCTTCTCGTTGCTGTACCGGCAGCCGCTGGTCTTTTTCTGGACCATTCCGGGGTCGGTGCTGATCGGGCCTGCGCTTACGCATCTGAGCCTTGCGGAGGTGATCGGTGCGTCGATTGCCACCGGCTTGCTGATGCTGCTGCTCGGCCTGTCGGGTCTGGTGCGCCGCGCGATGCAGGCCATTCCGATGCCGATCGTGATGGCCATGGTGGCCGGTGTGTTTCTGCGTTTCGGTATCGAGCTTGTGCAGGCGTTTCGTGCCGATGTGCTGATCGCCGGAACCATGACGCTGGTCTTTGTCGTGCTGACCGCTGTGCCCCAACTCGGGCAGAGGATTCCGCCGCTGATCGGTGCGCTGATTGCGGGTGCGTTGACGATCGCATTCAGCGGTGCGTTCACGCCGCCATCAGGCGCGCTGTTCTCGCTCGCGCAGCCACAAGTGCATCTGCCGGAATTCTCGTGGGCGGCGATGGTCGAACTGGTGATCCCGCTCGCCATTACCGTGTTGATCGCACAGAACTCGCAAGGCATCGCGGTGCTGACCGCCAGCGGCCATCATCCTCCGACCAATGCCATCACCAGCGGCTGCGGTGCAGGTTCGATGTTCACCGCGTTTTTCGGCGCGGTGCCGACCTGCCTGACCGGTCCGGTCAATGCTATCCTCGCAAGTGGCGGCGAATTGCGGCAGCAATATACGGGCGCGGTGATCATCGGGCTTCTGGCGATCCTGTTCGGGCTGATCGCGCCGTTTTTCACACGCGTGATGCTGGGTACGCCGCCGGCCTTCATCGCGACGCTTGCCGGGCTGGCGCTGCTGCGCGTGCTGCAATCCGCTTTCCAGATCTCGTTTCGCGACAGGTTCAGCTTCGGCGCGCTGATCTGCTTTGTCGTGACGGTCGCCGATGTCGCGATCTTCCGCATCGGTGCGCCGTTCTGGGGGCTTGTGTTCGGTGTTGCGACGTCCTGGCTGCTGGAGCACGGCGACTTTGCAGCAGACAAGCCGGCCAATTCTCCGCAACGCCAACGCTGAGATTTTGTGTCAGCGGAACAATTCATCGAACAG
>JAEVZN010000333.1 GCA_023392205.1 Pseudomonadota bacterium | reverse complement strand
GGGCATGCGTCAGGGCAACGACGTCGGCACGCAATATCGCTCCGGCATCTATGTGTTCGACGCCGCACAGCGAAAGGCGGCCGAAGCATCCAGGAAGATGTACGAAAGCGCCCTGGCTGCAAAGCGCTATGGTCCGATTACGACCGAGATTCTCGATGCGCCTGAATTCTATTTCGCCGAGGATTATCATCAGCAATATCTGGCGAAAAATCCGACCGGCTATTGCGGCCTTGGGGGCACCGGCGTGAGCTGCCCCATAGGCACCGGGGTCGCGGCATAACCTGCGGGCGCGCGCATCTGACGAAACGTCAAGAGACGGCGGGCTTTGTCCCGCCGTCTTTTTATTTTTGCTCGATCTTCCCGGCACGTTGCACGGTCGGCAGGCGCCATGCCACTTTCCGCGCAATACGAGGGGATGTCATGAGCAAGATCGAGCGGCTTTTCGAAGCGATGCTGTTTCAGAGCCGTTGGCTGCTGGCGCCGTTCTATATCGGATTGGTTCTCAGCCTGTTCCTGCTGCTGATCCATTTCGGATATCAATTGCTGGCCTTCGTGCTGCGTATACACGTCGCGACCGAATCCGACGTCATTCTCGGTGTGCTGGCGCTGATCGATATCGTGCTGGTCGGCAACCTGGTTCTGATTGTGATTTTTTCCGGATACGAGAATTTTGTCTCGAAGTTCGATATTTCGTCGCGCGACCGGCCGGAATGGCTGACCAAGGTCGATTTTGGCGGGCTGAAGATGAAATTGCTGTCGTCGATCGTGGCAATATCGGCGATCCAGCTTCTCAAGGCCTTCATGAATGTCGGCAGCTACGATGACAGCAAATTGTGGTGGCTGGCGGCTATCCATGTGGTGTTCCTGGGTTCGCTTCTGGTGGCGGCCCTGTCGGATCGTATTGCCTACAGACCGAAGGACGAAGCATCATTGGGTCAGGGCAGGGCGGTTCCAGATCCAGCAGCAAGAATGGCGCCGCAGTGAGGCTTTGTTAACCATAAAGGGCGCAAATCGGGGCTGGAATGACCGCCCCGGATTCACCCATGCGGCCCAAGGCCCCGTTGTACTGCATCACCGTTTGCCTGCTGGTTTTGCTGGCCTTGCCGGCCTGTGTGCACAGGCGGGCGGACGTGGTGCAGCCGGTCGTCGTCGACGAGGGGGCCGCTCCGGCGGCGCCCTACGACGAGGCGGTCCCGACGCAGCCGGTCAGCCTCGCGGCGCCTGTGGTCGCCGCTCCTGTAGTCGCGGTGCAGGTCGGCGGACCTTACACGCCGGCAATTGCGCCTTTCGAGATGCCCTATTTGCTGGATTCGGGAGATCGCCTGCGCGTGCAGGTATTTGGACAGGAGGGCCTCACCAATTCCTATATCGTCGACTCCGCCGGCAATATCGCAATGCCGCTCATTGGGACGGTGCCGGCGCGCGGAACCACCACGACCGAACTCGGCCGCCTGATCGCCGCGCGTCTGCGGGCGGGCTTCATCCGTCAGCCATCCGTGTCGGTCGAGGTGGAGGTCTATCGGCCGTTCTTCATCCTGGGCGAGGTCAATGCGCCCGGCCAATACCCTTATGTTCCGAACATGACCGTGGAAGCCGCTGTGGCGATCGCCGGCGGCTTTGCGCCGCGCGCCAACAAGCACAACATCACACTCAGCCGCAATTACGGTGGCGAGATCATGCGCGGCAAGGTGCCCGTCGATTATCCGATGCGGCCGGGCGACACCATCACCGTACGCGAACGCTGGTTCTGACGCCGCCCGCGCGTCCGATCACTTCATGTGTTTGTCGAGGAAATCGTAGGCCCGCTGCCATGCGAGTTTTGCGCTGCC
Source organism: Pseudomonadota bacterium (assembly GCA_023392205.1). Lineage (GTDB taxonomy): Bacteria > Pseudomonadota > Alphaproteobacteria > Rhizobiales > Xanthobacteraceae > Pseudorhodoplanes. The sequence continues at coordinate 5,299 of JAEVZN010000333.1, read as the reverse complement.
CTCATCGAAGCTCGCGCGCTCGTCACAGCAGAAACCGTGACCGGCCGGATACACGTAGATTTCGCAATCGGTCCGCTTCTGCTTCACGATCTCGACATCCGACATCGGGATCGACGCATCGCTTTCGCCGAAATGCATTTGCATCGGGCATTTCGGCTTCTCGTCTGCATTCTTTGCGATCTGCCCGCCATAAAAAGCGACTGCTGCCGACAGGCACGACAATCGCGTGGCCGCAAGAAAGGCGGCGCTTCCGCCCATACAGAAGCCGATCACGGCGACGGGTCCGGTGGACTTCACCTCGTCAATTGCCGCACCGATATCGAGCAGCATCTTGTCCCAATCGATCTTGCCCAGATAAGAGCGCGCATGTGCCACCTCGTCGGGCGTATATCCTGACTGGAAATCGCGCACGAAGCGATCGAACAGGGCCGGCGCCACGGCCACGTATCCTTGCGCCGCCAGCCGGTCGCAGACATTGCGAATATGGCTGTTCACGCCGAAGATTTCCTGCGCCACGACAATGGCACCCTTCGGTGTTCCCGATGGGTCGGCGCGGTACGCACCCAGCGAATGATTATCGGTGGTGGTCAGTGAAAAATGCTTGCCCAAGATGGCTCTCCCTGTTGCCGTTTATGAGGTGACGGGTTCGAGTGCCGCCTTAACACGGGGATGCTCAAGAGAGAAAGCCTCCGCGAGTAACGCATAGGAATGCTTGCGGGCCTCGTGATCGTAGATCATGGTCGTGATCATCACCTCGTCCGCACTTGTCTGGGCGATCATGCCGCCGAGCGTCTCGCGAATCTGAGCAGGCGTGCCGACAAAAAGTCGTTCGCGATTTTGCCGGATGCGTTCGCGATCGACGGGAGAATAATCATAGGCCGTCGCCACGTCGGGACTTTCAAGCGGCGCATAAAGACCCTTGGCGCGGCGCACAAAATTCAGGTCAATGGAGGAGGCCAGTTTCTCCGCCTCCTCTTGCGTATCGGCCAGTACGGCGGCGGTGGCGAGAATGGCATGCGGCTTCTGCAGATATGCGGACGGCTGAAAGCGCTCGCGATAAATGCGCATGGCGGTCGCGGCGTCGAAGCCGGAAAAGTGATGTGCGAACGAAAAGCCTGCGCCGATCTGGGCTGCGAGCTGCGCGCTGTAATCGCTCGAGCCGAGCAGGAAGATCGGCGGCAGCCGCACATCGCTCGGCATGGCCTGTACCTTGCTGAACGGATGCTCGGGCGGAAAGCCACGGCTCTCGAACAGCAGCAATTCCTGAAAGCGTTCGAGAAAGTCGTCGTCCTCGCGTATATCCTGCCGGCGCCGGAGAGCAATCGAGGTGACGTGATCGGTGCCCGGCGCACGACCGAGGCCGAGATCGATGCGGCCGGGAAACAGCGCCTCCAACACCTTGAAACGTTCCGCGACGGTGAGGGGCGCATGGTTGGGCAGCATCACACCGCCTGAACCGACGCGCATGTTCTGCGTCACGGCCGCGACCTGGCCGATCATGATGTCGGGCGCGGAACTCGCGATATTTGCAAGATTGTGATGCTCCGCCAGCCAGTAGCGGAAATAGCCCAGACCGTCCGCGTGGCGCGCGAGATCGAGCGTGTTGCGCAGCGATTGCGCGGGCGAGCCGCCGGCCGGTACGGGCGACAGATCGAGAATGGAAACGGGAATCATAAGGACACGGGGGCTATGGAATGCCCGAAGGGGCGGGATTCAGGCGGCTGCGAATGGTCCGGGCAGCGCTCGCGTGTCGTGAGCGTGCCCAACGTCTGAACTTCGATGTAATGTCGCGCGCGCGAAGCGCGAGATCCGTTCAGTTTCGTTGGACCGGCGCCTGCGCCGGAGCTTGCGGCTGATTGAACAGATGAAAAAATGGGAAAACCTGGACCTGCGGCGGTTGTTGCTGCTGTTGTGGTGCGGACGGGCGCGGCCGCACTGTTCGGCGCTGCGCGGCTTTCTTCGCGCGTGATCTCTGAATTGCGGCACGTTGTGCTGCGCGCTCTGCAGCCCGTGCGGCGGCCTTTACGGCGGCCTCGCCTGGCGCCGCCGTCGGAAGCGGAACCTTGGCGGGATCAATCAGGACCGCCTGCCTGACCGGGGCGTCGTCGGTTTCAGCGGTAGCTTCGCTGTCGTCGGTGGCACCATCTGCGTTATTTTCCGGCACGTCCGGAGCTGGCCTGGAGTCCGGGGATATTTCAGCTTTCGCTTCGGTTTGAGCGGCAGACGGTGGCGCCGGCTCGGCTATCGCAGATAGCGCGGTCTCTGCCGCAATCGAGCCTGTGGCCGTTGCGGCCTCTATAGGCGCGGCTGCCGTTCGGGGAATATCCGGTGCTGGTGCCGATGTTGCGTCGACGTTCTCTTCCGGTGCTGGCTCTGAGACGGCGACGGCTTCGCTTTCAGGTTTCGGTTCAGGCCCGGAATCGGCCATGTCTGACTTTGCCGGGCGCGCAGGGCCTGCTTCTGCAGGAGCGGCTTCTGCAGGAGCAGCTTCGATCGTGGCGGCTTCCGCCGTCTTGGGCTCTGCTTTCTGCATTTCTGCCAGTGCGGGCGCGTCGGCCAGATTATCGGCTCCAGGTTCAGGCTCGCGGGCGGCTGCTTCGTCCTGATCGGTGCTTTGGGCGACAATCGGCGCGGATTGCGGCACGGATTCCGGATCAGGCTGCGGCGCGGGCGCTTCCGCGGTCGCCTCGCGTGCAGCCTCCGCTGGTATGTCTGGATCGGTTTCCGCCTGTTCAGGTTCGATCTTTTCCGGCGCTCCTTCGGCAATGCCGGCTTGCGGCGGCGGAACGGATTGCCCGGCATCCTCCGTCGGCTCTGCGGAGGTGGCGGCGACTGCGGATTCGCTATTCTCGTCGGCATTATCCGACTGCGACGGCGCGGGGCCGATCAGTTGCGGTGCCTCCAGCGCGAGACGTTCCGTCTCTCCGTTGTAATGCGTGTGCGGCGCTTCTGCCGTCCGCACTGGCGGGATGACGTTTTCGGTGACATCGCGCACCGGATTGCGCGCCCCGCGATTGGTGACCGCGAAATCAAGATCGAGCGCCTGCGTCTGTGGCAGCGGTTCGGGCCAGCTCAGCGCAATACGGTCGACCGGGCTCCGGTCGCTCAGATTGTCGTCGCGTGAGGCGAGGATATCGGCGCGGCCTCTCGACTGCTCCTGCATCAGGCGCGATGACGTGTAGAAGCCGACGCCAGCCGCGAACAGGAACGTCGATATCACCGTTACGACAACAACCCGAAAGCCGGGGAGCATTTTACGCGTCCTGCTGCGGAATTTTTTTGGGCCGGGTAAAGGCCGGAACGCGTTAGGCAACACAGACAAGGCAAGATCGGCTAACGCCAGAAAGCGCTGCACACACGCGATCAGGCGTTCGCGATCGACAGGTGAATCTTTCTGATTCGGCCTGTGCCGTCATGTGCTGAATTGGCAAGTCAATAATGAAGCTGGGAAAAGCCGCCCGGACTGGGCGGCTCCCATTAGCCAAGGTTCAACTGGCGCTTGCTGTGCGTTGCGCCTGCTGTGCCGGCGATCAACGCCGGTTAGCAGCTTCCTTGCCGTCACCGACAACCACGACCTTGGTGCCGATCTTCACGCGTGTATAGAGGTCTTCGACGTCCTCATTGAGCATGCGAATGCAGCCCGAAGACACATACTGACCGATCGTCGAAGGCTGATTTGTGCCATGCACGCGATAAATCGTCTTGCCGAGATACAGAGCCCGCGCGCCCATCGGATTGCTGAGCCCGCCGGCCATAAAGCGCGGTAAGTAGGGCTGACGCTCGATCATCTCCGATGGCGGATGCCAGTCCGGCCATTCCGCCATGCGGGTGATGCGCTCTGTGCCGGCCCAGGTGAAGCCCTCGCGGCCCACACCGATGCCATAGCGGATCGCAGTACCGTCACCGTTCACATAATAGAGAAAGGTGCTCGGCGTATCGATGATGATCGTGCCGGCCGGTTCCTTGGTCTCGTAATCGACGATCTGGCGCCGGAATTGCGGTGGCAGAGCCTTCGGCGTGCCGACTTCAGGCTGGTCTTCCGGTGGCAGCGCCGCAATTGTGGTCGGGCGCTGACCGGGACCGGACTGCACCGACCCTGTCTGCTGAGCAGGTGCACCAAAGGCAGGCGCGCCTTGAGCGGGTGTGCCCGTCGCATAGGGCGATTGATTCGGATCGATGTTTCCCGGCGGCCGCGGTGAAAGCTGGCGCGGATCGCCGACAGAGCCCGTCGCATAGCCGGGACCCGGCTGATGCGCGCCGGGCGGCGTGTAACCGGGCGGCGGCGCGTAAGCGCCTTGATAGCCTTGCGGCGCCTGGCCTGGAACAGAGGAATGCCCCTGCAGCGGCTGCCCCTGAACTTGCTGGCCGGGGAGCAGCGGATCGCGGCTATAATAGCGGCCGTCCTGCTGCGGCTCACTGCGGCTGATGTCCATATGGCCGGAGGCCTGCGGGGTACGATAGTCCGGTGCCGAGCCGCCAAACTGACGGTCCGGCAACGGCTGGGCACCAGTCGACTGCGACCGCTCGTTAGGTGCGGACCCAACATCCGCACCGGGCAAAGGCGGCAATTGCTGGCTTTCCACACCGACCATGTTCGGTTGGCGCGGGTTCCGCTCCGACGTCATGATGCCGTTGCGCTCGACGCCCTGATAACCGCCGGTGGGATAGGTATATTGTGCGGCCGCAGGCGCGACCGTCAGGGCGACGCTCATGGTCGCCAGCGAAGACAACAGAATCAGACGCCGCATGCTGGTATCAGTCCCCGATTGCATTGCCCCAGATCTCAGTGCTGCTATGCGGAATAGATTGGGCAGTATGAAGGCGGCGTAAAGTCTCACGCGCCCAAGTTTGCGTGATGTGGCTCAAGTCGTTGAAAAACCCCGCCTGCGGACATAATCGCCGAATTCGGTGCGTTGTGGAACCGCGTATTGGCGGACCTTGTCCTCGGACCAGCCGTAACGATCCGATTCGCCCCATCGCGCCGAATCGCGCTGGGTCCGGTACGGGCCCAAGGCGTTGCGCTGCGCGTCATATGCCTCGATGTGGCTGAGCAGGTCGGTGTCGTTGAACTGGTCCACATGCAAAGTGAGGCCGAGCGGCAACCGCGGCGACAGCCGGCCCGGATCCGCAGGCCAGCCGAGGCACAGTCCGGCAAGCGGTATCACCCGGTCCGGCAGGGCCAGCAATTCGGAAATCCGTTCTGCGTGATCGCGAACAACGCTGATTGGGCAACTGCCCAGACCCACGGCATTGGCGGCCATGACGGCATTGGCAAGCGCCAAGGCCGCATCGGCGGTGG
>JAEVZN010000311.1 GCA_023392205.1 Pseudomonadota bacterium | reverse complement strand
TGTTCAGCGGCCATTAGCGCATCGCGCGCAGCATCATGCAGTGCCTGGGGAGGCATGTGTATCGCGTCTTGTATCGTGTGGGGACCGCCATGAGCGTCATGGATCTTTTGGGCTTGCTGCTGATCGCGCTTCTGATCGCACCGTTGATGACCGCGCGCTCGACCGGATATTGATCGCGGCCTGATAACTGGCCTCGCATAGCGGAAGTTCAGTCCTGCGACCTGCCATATTCGCAGCCGGGCGCCGCATACATATAGCGGCCGACGCCGAAGCGATCATGCCGCAATGCAGGCTGGCAGCGCGACACCCATTGCCGTTCGCGCTCCCGAGACTCGCTTAGCGCATCGTCATCCCTTTCGCGCAGCGACTGCACCCCACCCTTGTCGCCGTCGCGTTCGCGATAGCGCTGGATGCAATGCGTGCTGCCGCGGGAATGCACACAAGAATCGACAACCGTGCCGGTGATGCTGCGCGGCTCGGAGGCGGTTTCGGCCCGCACACCGGTTGCAACGCCAGTTGGCGCCAGAACGGCCCATCCCAGAGCCAGTGCAGCCATCCGAATGCGGGACAGATTCCGCGTCATTTCAACCTCCGAAGCCGATCCTGCGGCCGTCCATCTCAGAGTCGCAACCGCAATGCCAGCCGGCCCGTGCCATTTCGGCACAAGTGGACCGCAAATGCCCGCCGGATGCAATGGAACCGGACCGGGCAATCCGCATTGTTTGGGGACGCGTCGCCCGAGAGGCCACGCGCCTACCCGGAGGACAAAGGCTTGACCGACGCGCGCCCTTCACCCGCCTCGCGGGTGTCACGAGAACCTGTGCGCGCAAGCCAGGAACCCTCCCCAGGCCGCGCGGCCGGAGAAACGGCTGAACAATGGACCATGGGCGGACGCAGGTTGCTGCGCATCGGCGCGCGTGACCCGGCGCCGTTTCAGGATACCAGCGCGTTTTGGAACATGACGGCACAGGTCGCCACCATCCTTATGGCGACGATCATGTTTGGGGCGTTTCTCTACCTCGCCCAGCCGCTCCTGATGCCGGTTCTCGGTGCCCTGGTGATCAGCCTCACCATCGGCCCTCTCGCCGGATATGCGACGCGGCATGGGCTGCCCGCCTTCGTGCCGGCGCTGGTGATCGTCGCGCTGATCGGCCTCGTGCTGTATCTCGCGGTGACGCTGCTATACGAGCCTGCCGCTGATCTCGCGGCGCGGTCAGCGGATATCGGCAACACCATCAAGGAAAAATTCCGCTTCATGGAGCAGCCGCTGGCGGCGCTCCGCGAATTGCGCACCGAGATCATGGGCGGCTCGAGCGTCGATGTGAGCGTGAGCGAGCCGACCGAAGTCATCGGCAGCGTGCTCGGCGCTGTGACGCCGGCCATCCTGCAATTCGTGCTGTTCTTCGCCACCTTGTTCTTCTTCGTGTTCGGCCGCGCCGCCATGCGCCGCTATGTCGTGAATATCTTCACAACCCGTGACGGACGGCTGCGCACGCTGAAGATCGTCAACGATATTGAACGCTCTCTGAGCGGCTATCTCATCACCGTCACGATCATCAATGTCTGCGTTGGCATTGTCGCCACCGCCGTGACATGGGCGCTCGGCTTTCCGGCCCCGCTGCTCTGGGGCGCGCTGGCCTTCCTGCTCAATTATATCCCCTATGCCGGGCCGGGCCTGATGCATGCGATCCTTTTCTTTGTCGGCCTGATGACTTTTGACACGCTGCTGCCGGCGCTGATCGCGCCTGCCTTCTTCATGGCCTTCACCTTTATCGAGGGCCATTTCATCGTGCCGAATGTGGTGGGGCGGCAATTCACCATGCACCCTCTGGCCGTGTTTCTGTCGCTGGCCTTCTGGGCCTGGCTCTGGGGACCGATCGGCGCATTCCTGGCCACCCCGATCCTGATCATGATTATGGTCGCGGCCGATCACCTTTATCCGCGTGCGGAAACCCTGCTGCCGGACTGAGCCCCCTGCCCCGGCTGCCGCGGCATCCGGCATCACGACTTCGTGGGGCCGGTGCCGTTGCCATGCGGCTCGGCTAGACTTCGAGACAGGCGCGTTTCGCGCCCCGATTTCCGCGCAACCACATTTTCCGGGAGAAGACTCACGATGCCGCATTTCGCCACGCCCCATCTGTCGCGCCGTCACCTGCTCGCCGGTACGGCCATCGCCGCCGCGGCCACCACCCTGCCGGCCGCGCATCTGCTCGCCGCGGCACCGCCGAGCGGACAGCAGAGCCCCGGCTTCTACCGCTTCAAGGTTGGCGATTTCGAAGTGACCGCCGTCAATGACGGCACCTGGTTCCGCAAGCTGGACGACAGCTTCGTGCGCAATGCGCCGCTGCCGGAGGTGCAGCGTGCGTTGTCCGACGCCTTTTTGCCGACCGACGTGGTGCCGATCCCCTTCACTACGCTTGTGGTCAATACCGGATCGAAACTGGTCGCGCTCGACACCGGCACCGGCGGACAGCTCGGCGGCATGGCGCCGCAATCTGGCACCTACGCGGCCAATCTCGCCGCCGCCGGGATCGACCCGAAATCGGTCGATGCGATCTACATCTCGCATTTCCATCCTGATCACATCAATGGGATCAAGACCAAGGACAATGCGCTGTTCTTCCCGAATGCGTCGATCAACGTTCCGGCCGCCGAATGGGCGTTCTGGATGGACGATTCCAACATGAGCAAGGCGCCAGAGGCAGCCCAGGGTTCGTTCAAGAATGCGCGCCGGATCTTCGGCGACATTGCCGGCAAGGTGCAGCGATTCGATCCCGGCAAGGAAGTCGAGACCGGCATCATGAGCATCGTCGCGGTTGGCCATACACCGGGGCACACCGCCTTCTCCATACATTCGGGCAACCAGTCGCTGCTCTATATCGCCGATGCGACCAACAACCCGCATCTGTTCGTGCGCAATCCGCAATGGCAGGCGGTGTTCGACATGGACGGCACGCGCGCGGCCGGAACCCGCAAGCAGCTTCTCGACCGCGCGGCAGCCGACAAGATGCTCACGCATGGCTATCACTGGCCGTTCCCGGCATCGGGCTATGTGCGCCAGAGCGGCAGCGGCTATGAGCTTGTGCCGGCCATGTGGCAGCCGAAGATCTGACCGGCGACGGACACGCAGGATAAAAAAAGGGCCGCAGCGATGCGGCCCTTTTCATTTTGGGGGCAATCGACAAAGCCTCACCAGGTCATGCCGGCCTTGAGCATGAAAGTCCGGCCCGGCAGCGGATAGGCATTGTAGGTGCCGAGCGTGCTGCCCGGCTGATCCGGATACGGACTTGCGATCGCGTAATCGAAGTAGAGCTTGTCGAACAGGTTAAGCACGGCGAAGGACCAGAAGAACTGCTCGTACTGGCCGCCGATCTTCACATCCACCGTGGTGGCGGAGGGAATGAGCGGCTGCACATTGCGCTGGTCGTTATCCATGTAGCGATCGCTCGCATACCGCACGACCGTGTCCAGCGTCAGGTATTTCTGCCAGATGTCCCAGGTGAAGCCGCCATTGGCCGTCCATTTCGACACCAGCGGCACGTTGTTGCCGGCAAATTGCCCTTCGCGGAAGACGGCGCGCGTATAGGCGAGCCCGCCCTTGAGCCGGAAGGCCTCGTTCACCCGGTACGCCACGATGGTTTCGTGTCCGTAGCGGCGGGTCGGATCGAGATTGACGTTGTTGCCGAACTCGCCCGGCGCGAAGCGAAAATGGATCTCGTCGGTGAGCCGCATGTCGTAGATGCTCCACTGCGCCTCCAGCGCACCGAAATGCATCCGCACGCCGCCTTCGATGTCGTGCGATTTCTGCGTGCGGAGCTGGAAGTTGGTGGCGCCGACCGCCGCCATGCCGACGCGCTCGTCGACATTCGGCACGCGGAAGCTCTGCGTCATCCGTCCGAACAGGGCGACATTCTGCGTGATTCTCTGCTCGACGCCGAGGTGATAGGCGCGGTTGTTCTCCTGCCCGTCGAAAGGCGCACCTTGCGTGCCATTCGGAAAACATCCGAAGGGCGGGAAGCAGGATGTGCCGCCGGGCGCGTTCGGATCGAATGCATCGCGTGCCTCGATCCTGGTGGTCTGCATGCGGCCGCCTGCGGCGATATCCGTTCCTGGCAGAACATTGACCGTCTGCTGCCAGTAAGCCGCAAGCGAGCTCTGGTTGAGATTGTACTGGTTGATCGGCGACGCGCCCAATTGCTGGGTGCGGTCGGATTTGTAATCGGCATTGTAATAATCGACGCCACCGATCGCCTTGAACGGCATCGTGCCGAACAGCGAATCGATCTTCACACGCGGCGTGAAGCTTGCGGTGGTCAAGGTCGTATCCACGCCCTGCGTCGGGTCCAGCGTCGGCGCCGGAAAAGTATTGTAGAACTGCGCCTGCTGCTTCTTCTCGCGCACGCCGCCATCGACGATGAGTTCGAAGCCCGGCGCGAGCAGGTGCGTGAAGCCGGCCGTAACGCTGCGGCCCTGCTTGTCGGCAAAATCGAACGGCGTCGTCGCGCCGCGCCGGTCGGTGAGCAACTGGTTAAGGCCGATATCCGGCTGCACGCGCCGCGCGCCGGGCAGACCGAGCGACTGGTCGTCGGCGGACAGGTTCACATAGAAGCTGCCGCGGTCGTAAATATATCGCAGATCGCCCACGGCATTGTATTGCTTGTAATGATTGTTGTCGCGATAGCCGTCGCTCCTGATGGCGTTGCCGAAGACACTCGCCGACCAGCCACCATTGGAGCCGCTGGCTGAGAAATTGCCCTCCCGGTAATTGAACGAACCGAACGCCCCGTCGATGCGGGCCGTCGGCTTCTGGCCGACGCCGCTCTTGGTGACGATGTTGATGACACCGCCAACCGCGCCGTCGCCATAGAGCACCGCGCCGCTATTGCCGCGGGTGATCTCGATGCGCTCGATGCTCTCGCGCGGGATCGCGGCCAGATCGATGCTTGCGATATCGAGATCGTTGATACGCCGGCCGTTGACAAGGATCAGCGTATTGGACGAGGCCGAGGCGCCGAATCCGCGCATGTCGACCACACTGCGTGCGCCGTTCACGCCCCCGAAGGCATTGGTCACCTGAATGCCCGGCTGCCGCGCCAGAATGTCCGGCAGCGTCTGGTTCGGCGACCGCGCGATGTCTTCCGATGTAATGACCGTGGTGGACGCGCCGGTGATTCCGGCCCCGCCAAAGGCGATGCCCCCGATCGTGCCCGACGGCGGCTCGCCGCTGCCGATCCCGGTCAGCCGCGTATCGGTGATGTTGATGTCCGGCAATGCCGTCTGCGCCGCAGCGCCGCCGGTACAGGCAAGCAAGGCGGCCAGCGTCGTTGCCTGCATCAATCCGGTCTTTAATTCAGCCCCCATCGCATAATCCTTCGCTGCCCCGGCAAGACCGGAGCTTCGGGGGAACACACCCGACGCGAAGGCACGCGAACACGCACACGCCAGCAGCAACGGCCGGAAAGCCGCTGCGCAGGTCAGCGTCGCTCACGCCTTGCGAGAAAGTCGCCTGGATCCCCCCACGCGGCCTTCGCATCGGCTTTCAAGCGTCACCGCTGCGAACAACCGCTCCGTATGGACGCCCCGCCCCCCGGTTGGGTGACTGCGCTGGCAGGTCTCCTGGCTTGCGGGTCGTGGCGCGCCGTCCGGCCTTCCCGGTTTCCCAGTGGCCCTCGATTGGACGATGCGCTCGCCGCTCACAGTTGCGGGGGCAGCCACGGCTTGAGCAAAAGCCCCTCCGTGTTCCCTCTTGCCTCTCCGGTGCAATCCGGAGAACCAGTGCGTTCGCAATGATTCCTTCCGGCCCGGGCAGAGTCAAGCGATCACGCCGTTGTGAGAGGCAATTTGCGCAGAATCCGACGGAGTGTGGCGTAGGATTGTCGTGTTGACCGGCACGTATCGAACGGTCTCGACAGTCGCGGCGTCACAGTCAGCGGAGAGGCTTGTCCTCACCCTGTCCCTCATCATGAGCGAGCATCGACCGATGATCCGACTTCCGCACCGCCTCGGCATTCCGGCAACCGCACTTTTCGCCACGACCTTCGTGGCCTTCGCCTTCATCGCATTTGCGTTCAGTCCGGCTCAGGCCGCCGCCATCGACGAACCGGCCCAGCCGGTCGTTGCACCGCCGGCGGACAAGAAGCCCGCCGAGAAGGCCGGCGACCAGGCAACCGATGCAAAGAAGCCAGATGCGAAGCCCGCAGACACCAGACCCGCCGGCGACAAGAAGTCGGACAATAATTTTCGTGACGGCTATAAGCGCGCCTATGCACTGATCTATACCGAGAAGGATTATCGCGCCGGCATCGCCGTCCTGCGCGCGCTCGGTCAGGACAACCATCCCGACGTCGCGAACCTGATCGGCTTCTCAAGCCGCAAGCTCGGCCGCGTCGACGATGCGAAGCTTTGGTATGAAGCTGCGCTGGCAGCCGATCCGCGCCACACCCGCACATTGCAATATTACGGAATGTGGCATCTCGAACAGGGCAACCGCCTGAAGGCGGAAGATCACCTCGAAAGCATCAGGCTGATCTGCGGCCAGGGCTGTGAGGATTTCCGCTCGCTGCAACAGGCGCTGGACGGCAATTCGACCTATTGAGGTCCCGGCCCGCAACTTCGTGGCGGCGGTGCAGCGCCCTCCTCATGCGAGGACGCTGCGATCCGTCGCCTGCATCATCCAGCGCAGATAGGTGTCCTCGACCATCTCGACCGGGACCACCATGATGGCCGGAATCTCGTTCGGATGCGACGCCTTGATCGCCTTGCGGACCCGGTCGGAGAACGAGGCGCGGGTCTTGACGAACATGATGACCTCCTCAGCCCGCTCCACTTTGCCCTCCCACCAATAATGCGACACCATGCCGGGCACGATGTTCACGCAGGCCGCGAGCCGCTGCGTCACAAGCTCCGCACCGGCTTTCTCCGCCTCGACAAGGGACGGATAAGTCGTATAGACGAGAACCACGCGTTCCATGTTCCTGAACTCTCCTTTTTTCGGTTGCCGGGCGCGCCGGTTATAACAAACAGCGAAGCCAGCGCGAGTGCGATCGATGAGCCCCGGGGATCCAGACAGGAAGATCGCGCAAGAAGAAACCGCGCAGAAGAAAATTGCATTCGTCGCCAGCCCGAATCCGGAAGCTGCCGACGCGTTGACGCGGCTGATCGCGCAATATGGGCAATGCGACCCGGCATCGGCCGACATCGTGGTTGCGCTCGGGGGCGACGGCTTCATGCTGCAAACCCTGCGCAGCCTGATGCGCACGAAGATCCCCGTCTACGGCATGAACCGGGGCACCGTGGGCTTTCTGATGAACGATTTCTCGGAACGCGGTCTCCGGGAGCGGATCAAGGTGGCCGAGATCACCGTGATTCATCCGCTGGTGATGCGCGCCACCACCAAATCGGGCCACAGCATCGAACATTACGCGATCAACGAAGTCTCCGTCTTCCGCCAGACCTATCAGGCCGCGCGGCTGCGCATCCTGGTCGACGGCAAGGAGAGACTCGCCGAACTGGTCGCTGATGGCGTGATGGTCGCGACGCCGGCGGGGTCGACCGCGTATAACCTCTCCGCTCAGGGGCCGATCATTCCGATCAACGCCTCGCTGATGGCACTCACGCCGATCAGCCCGTTCCGGCCGCGGCGCTGGCGCGGTGCCCTCCTCCCCGACAAGGCCAGAGTCACCATCGAGGTCCTCGATGCGGACAAGCGTCCGGTGGCTGCCGTCGCCGACCATGACGAAGTGCGCGACATCGTGCGTGTCGATGTGACGATGGATCGTAGCATCTCTCACCTTCTGCTGTTCGATCCCGGCCACAGCCTGGACGAACGCATTGTCCGTGAGCAATTCGGATACTGATCGCGGCAATTGCGCGCTGCGCGATAACGGCCGATTAAGCTACGGGTTCTAGCGTCGTTTGCGTCATATTTGCTGCCTCGTTTTTGCGTCCGGTTCCATCCGCCGCCTGTACGTGGGATATCATGCAAAGGATCGACTTCGACCGGCTCCGCTTCGTGTTGATCGACGACAATGCGTTCATGCGCAGGATCGTGCGCACGCTCCTGCAAGGCTTCGGCGTGCGCGAAATCCATGAAGCCGAAGACGGCGCGGCCGGCCTCGAATCGTTCCTCAACAACGCCCCCGACATCATCATCACCGACTGGGCCATGCCGATCTTCGACGGGATCGAATTGACGCAAATGATCCGGCAGCCCGGCTCCAATCCCAACCCCTTTGTGCCGATCATCATGATGACAGGACATTCGGAGCGGTCGCGCGTGGTGGCAGCGCGCGATGCCGGCGTGACGGAATTTCTGGTCAAGCCCCTGTCGGCTCGCTCGCTCTATCTCCGCATCGTGCATGTGGTCGCCAATCCCCGGCCCTTCGTGCGCACCAAGACCTATTTCGGCCCCGACCGCCGCCGCAATACCGGCAACGTCTATGC
>JAEVZN010000289.1 GCA_023392205.1 Pseudomonadota bacterium | reverse complement strand
GCGGACATACGTGACTTCGTTGGTGTCGACCACGATCTTTTCGCCGGCGGTGATGAAGGGCGGCACCATCACGCGCAGCCCGTTTTCGAGTTTGGCCGGCTTGTAGGACGAGGAGGCGGTCTGGCCCTTTACGACCGGATCGGCCTCGACGATTTCGAGGGTCACATAGTCCGGCAGCTTGATGCTGATCGGGCGCTCGTCATGCAATTCCAAAGTGACGGTCATGCCGTCCTGCAGGAAGGCGGCGCGCTCGCCGACGAAGTCCTCATGCAATTCGGTCTGCTCGTAGGAATCGTTGTCCATGAAGACCAGGCTCTCGCCCTCACGGTACAGAAACTGGAAATCCTTCTGCTCGAGGCGCGCGCGCTCGACGCGCTCGTCGGAACCGAAACGGTTGTTGAGCTTGCGGCCGTCGATCAGGTTCTTCAGTTCGACCTGGTTATAGGCTGGACCTTTGCCCGGCTTCACCGCCATGGTCTTGACGGCAACCCAGAGCGTGTCCTGATACTCGATCACATAGCCAGGACGGATTTCGTTGCCAATGATCTTGGCCATGGGGCGTTCCAACAGGTTTCGGGGAGACGTTTCGGGCGTTGGTGTGCCCCGGCGGCTCTGCCGTCGTCAAGTGCGGCCGGCAATTACCGCGACGCGGCGATCAGTTCGAGCCACGGCTGCGCCTCCTTTTCGGCGGCCTCGCGAATTTCGGGGCTCTGGCGGCCGGCGAAATCGTCGAGCCAGGGATCGCTGGCCCCGGCCGCCTTTGACACGATGTGCCATTTCACCGCCTCTTTCGCGTCGAGCGGAGCCCCGCGGCCGGTGGCGAGGATGCGGGCGAGGCGATTCTGGGCGATGGGTGCGCCCCGTCGCGCAGCCTTGCGCAACAGCAAGGTGGCAGCCGCCTCGTCCTTTTTGACGCCGGTCCCGTTATGCAGCGCGATGGCATATTCGACCTGCGCATCGAGATGGTCGGCGAGCGCCGCCGCGCCCAGCAGCCGTGCGGCCTCGGCATCGTCTTTGGGTACGCCGCGGCCCTCCTTGTAGAGGGTGGCAAGGGCATATTGGGAATCCGGATTGCCGGCCTGGGCGGCCATGCGGAACAATTCGGCCGCGCGGCCGAAATCCTGCGGGAATTGCATGCCTTCAAGGTAGAGAAGCCCGAGATTGTAGGCTGCAGCCGGATGCCCGAGCTTGGCTGCCGAGGCGAACAGTTTCGCCGCCTGTTCGCGGCTCCGCTCTACCGCGCGGCCGGTGAGATGGAACATGGCCAGCCCGAACATGGCCTCGCGGTCACCGCGCTCGGCGGCGAGCTTGTACCATTCGGCGGCCCGTGCGTCGTCCTTGGCAACGCCGAGTCCCCCGCCATAGAGAATGGCCAGCAACGTCATGGCGACCGGATCGCCATTGGCCTCCACGCGCTTGGTCGCTTCCGCAAACGCCGTCAGATAATGGCCGCGCTGATAAGCCCCATAGGCCAGATCGGCGGACGGGTCCGGAGCGCGTTCCTCCTGCTGGTCGGGCGCGGGACCGTTCTTCGGTGCAGCCTTCTGGGCGAAAGCGGTGTCTGCCCCATACAATGTTAGCAGGGCTGCGAGGATGAGCCGCCGCGCGCTCATGATGCCGTTTCCGGCAGACGCAGCCGGGCGGCGGCATCCGCCAGGGCTGCCTCGATCCCGCGCGGATCCGCGAACACAGAATCCGGGGTGGCGACGAAATCCGCCCCCGCCGCGACCAGCGGCCCGATCTCGTCCAGCGTTGCGGCAAACCCCACGCAAGGCGCCTCGAAGACCTCCGCCCACCATGAGACGCGGTCAAGGATCGCATCGAAGCCGGGCCGTTCGCCGTCTGCCGCGGGCTCGCCGAACATGACGTAATCGGCGCCCTTTTCCGCCGCCAGCATCGCATCGTGCCGGGTCTGCAGGTTGCCGGCGCCGGCGATGCGATCGGGCTTGAGGCGGGGCAGCGCCTCCTCGAAAGCCGCAAAGCCCGTGAGATGCGCGCCATCGGCACCGGCGCGGGCCACGAGATCGGGATGGCCATCCAGGATCAGGGCCGCGCCGGCATCCTGGATTGCCGGTGCCAGCGCCTTGACACGGTTAATCAGCGCGCGGTCGTCATCATCGGGCAGACGCAGCAGCAAGGCGGCAATATCGGCCGCTGCCAGTGCTGAGCCGATCTGTGCTTTGAGCGACGCAATATCCGCTGCCGCCGGGGCGACCAGATAAAGCCGCGGCTGCGGGCGCTCGTCCTTTTTCTGTCGCGGTGACGCCATGTCAAACCCGATGCATTTCAATCGGGCGGTAATTTGACCCGCGCACCCTAAGCCGCATCAGGCGGCCTTCTTCTCCAGGTCCTGCTGCCATTGCCCGAGGGACGCAAGCCCGTTCATCATCGCGCGATGGGTGAAGGCCCGCTGCGCGGCTGCGACATTTTCGCTTTTGCCGGACCAGGCCTTTTGCGGAGCTGCCTGCAAGGCGCGGCCATAGGAGAAAGTGAGTTTCCAGGGCAGATTGCCGATCTTGTTCATGGCGTCCAGATGAGCGGTGGCTTCCTCGTCGGATTGCCCGCCGGACAGAAAGGCAATTCCCGGCACCGCTCCCGGCACGCAATTCTTCAGAAGCCTGACAGTCTTTTCGGCGACTTCCTGCACGCTGGCCTTCTTGCTGCTTTTCTTCCCCGGCACCGCCATGTTCGGCTTCAGCACCATGCCTTCGAGTGCGACCTTCTGGTAATAGAGCTGCTGGAAGGTCTCCTTCAGCACGAATTCGGTCACTTCATAGCAGCGATCGATATCGTGGCTGCCGTCCATCAGGACTTCCGGCTCGACGATCGGCACGATCTGGGCGGCCTGGCAGAGCGCGGCATAGCGTGCGAGCGCATGGGCGTTGGTCGAGATCGCGGCATAGGAGGGGATGCCCTCGCCAATGTCGATCACTGCACGCCATTTCGCGAAGCGCGCACCCTGTTCGTAATATTTGGGCAAGCGGTCGGCGAGCTTGTCCAGGCCGATGGTGATCGTTTCGCCAGGGCAATTGGGCAGCGGCCGCGTGCCTTCATCCACCTTGATGCCGGGGATGGAGCCTGACTTCGTGATCAGTTCGACCAGCGGCGTGCCATCCTTGGCCTTCTGCCAGATCGTCTCGTCATACAGGATCACCCCGGAAATGTGCTTCGACATTGCCTCGACGGTGCGGAACATCAGTTCGCGATAGTCGCGGCGATTGTCCTCGGTATTCTCGGTGCCGATCGCATCGAACCGTTTCTTGATCGTCCCGGTAGATTCGTCGGCGGCGAGAATGCCCTTGCCCGGTGCGACCATGGCTTCGGCGATCTTGTTCAAGTCTGCGAGATTCATCGGGGGCTCCGTCCAAACGCGCCGGACAACCGGCATTCGGAAAATCGAATTTACAACGCCGGCCAGCAGGCCGGGAAGGGGCGGTCATCGCGTGACCCGCAACACCTCCACGCCCGGCAAGGCCTTGCCCTCGCAAAACTCGAGGAAGGCTCCGCCGGCCGTCGAAATATAGCTGAAATCGTCCGCCACCCGCGCATGGTTGAGAGCGGCAACCGTGTCGCCGCCGCCAGCGATCGATACAAGTTTTCCGGCACGGGTTCGTTCCGCGGCATGACGGGCTGCGGCAATTGTGCCGCGGTCGAAGGGCGGCAACTCAAACGCACCCAGCGGCCCGTTCCAGAGCAGCGTCTGCGCATCGTCGATGGCGTGGTGGACGCGCTCGATCGACAGCGGACCGAGATCGAGAATCATGCCGTCTTCGGGGATCGCATCGAGCCCATAGGCATGCGAGGGGGCATTGGCCTCGAAATGGAAAGCGACGACCGCGTCCACCGGCAGGATGATGGCGCATTTGGCGTCTTCCGCCTTGTCCATGATCCGGCGCGCGGTCTCGGCGAGATCGCGCTCGGCGAGCGACTTGCCGATCCCGATGCCCTGCGCGTGCAGGAAGGTATTGGCCATGCCGCCGCCGATCACCAGCGCATCGACGCGGCCGACCAGATTTTCCAGAAGGTCGATCTTGGTCGAGACCTTGGCGCCGCCGACAATGGCGATTACCGGCTTGGCAGGTGCCACCAATGCTTTCGTGAGCGCATCGAGTTCGGCCTGCATGGCGCGGCCGGCATAGGCGGGGAGCTTGCGGCCGAGACCTTCGGTCGAAGCATGCGCGCGATGCGCGACGGAGAAGGCGTCGCTGATAAAATAGTCGCCGCATTGTGCAAGCATGTCGACGAACCTGGCTTCGTTCTTTTCCTCGCCGGTCTTGAAGCGCAGATTTTCCAGCAACAGGACGTCGCCGGGCTTGAGATCCTCAATGGCCTGAAGGGGTGAGTCGAGATTGTCGCTGAAGCGGATCTCCTGTCCCAGCAACTGTGACAGGGGTTCGACCAGCGGCTGCAGGCTCATCTCTGGCACGACTTTGCCCTTGGGCCTGTCGAAATGCGACATCAGGACGATGGCGGCATGCTTGGCCTGCAATTCCCGGATGGTCGGGATCGCGGCGCGCAGCCGCGTGTCGTCGGTGATCTTGCCGTCATTCATGGGCACGTTGAAATCGACGCGCACCAGCGCGGCATTGCCGGCGAGATCGGTGGGG
Source organism: Pseudomonadota bacterium (assembly GCA_023392205.1). GTDB lineage: Bacteria > Pseudomonadota > Alphaproteobacteria > Rhizobiales > Xanthobacteraceae > Pseudorhodoplanes. The sequence continues at coordinate 2,116 of JAEVZN010000289.1, read as the reverse complement.
AGGTCGTCGAGGGTCTTGAACGAAGACATTTTTACTCAACCTTGCTCGTCATCCTGAGGTGAGCACTTCCCACCTCGGGATGACGGACCAAATCCGCTCAGATCAGTTTGCCCATCGCCACCGCCGTATCGGACATGCGGTTGGAGAAGCCCCATTCGTTGTCGTACCAGGACATGACGCGCACCAGCGTGCCGTCGAGCACCTTGGTCTGGTCCATGTGGAAGACCGAGGAATGGGAGTCGTGGTTGAAATCGATCGAGACATTGGGCTCGTTGGTATAGCCGAGAATGCCTTTGAGTTGCTGCTCGGCCGCGCGCTTGATGGCGCCGTTGACCTCGTCCTTGCTGGTGGCCTTTTTGGCCACGAATTTGAAATCGACCACCGAGACATTCGGGGTGGGCACGCGAATGGCGACACCGTCGAGCTTGCCGTTCAGCTCAGGCAGGACGAGCCCGACCGCCTTGGCGGCACCGGTCGATGTCGGGATCATCGACAGCGCCGCGGCGCGGGCGCGATAGAGATCCTTGTGCATGGTGTCGAGCGTGGGCTGGTCGCCGGTATAGGCATGGATCGTGGTCATGAAGCCGCGCTCGATGCCGATGGCGTCGTTGAGAACCTTGGCCACCGGCGCGAGGCAATTGGTGGTGCAGGACGGGTTCGAGACGACCAGATGATCCTTGGTCAGCTTGTCGTGGTTGACGCCATAAACCACGGTCAGGTCGGCATTCTCGCCCGGCGCAGACACCAGTACGCGCTTGGCGCCGGCATTGAGATGCGCCGAGGCCTTGTCCTTGGCGGTGAAGATGCCGGTGCATTCCATCGCGATATCGACGCCGAGATCCTTCCAGGGCAGGGTCGAGGGGTCCTTGATCGCCGTCACCTTGATCGCGCCGTTGCCCACTGAAATGGTGTCGCCCTTCACCGTGACCTCGCCCGGGAAGCGGCCATGCACCGAGTCGAAACGCAGCAGATGCGCGTTGGTCTCGACCGGGCCGAGATCGTTAATACCCACCACTTCGATATCCGTCCGGCCCGACTCGGCGATGGCCCGCAAGACGTTGCGGCCGATCCGGCCAAATCCGTTAATGGCGACGCGTACCGTCATGATGAGAGTCTCCCGGCTGAAGGATTTGCGGTTTCCTATAGCGGGAATCCGTACCAACTCAACTCAGCCGGGGCATGCAAGTGCCAGACAAGGTAAAAATCGCAAAAGACGCGAATTGCGACTGGAGCGGTTTTTCCGTCAGGGCCGGAATTTGGCCAGGGCCGCCGCGGCCACCGCTTCCGGCGTGATACCGAAATGGCGATACAGGTCCTTGAAGGGAGCGCTGGCGCCGAATCCGCTCATGCCCACGAACACCCCGTTCGAGCCGATGATCGCGTCCCAGCCCTGCCGGATCCCGGCCTCGACTGCGACATTGACCTCGGCCCCACCAATCACCGCATGCCGGTATTCGTGCGGCTGAGCCAGGAACAATTCCATGCAGGGGACCGACACCACGCGCGCGGGCTTGCCCTGACGGTTCAGCAATTGCGCCGCCTCGACGGCAATGGCGATTTCAGAACCGGAGGCGAAGATCGAGACATCGACATTGTCGCCCTCGACGCCGATCAGTTCGTAGGCGCCGGCGGCGCACCGGTTCTTTTCAACGAAGGAGGTGCGCACCTGCGGCAGGTTCTGCCGCGTCAGCGCCAGCACGCTCGGCGTCGCACGCGATTGCAGCGCCAACTCCCAGCATTCCAACGCCTCGACCGCATCGCAGGGACGGAACACGTTGAGGTTCGGGATCGCCCGCAGGGCGGCCAGATGCTCGACGGGCTGATGGGTCGGGCCGTCCTCGCCAAGGCCGATGGAATCGTGGGTCATCACATGGATGACGCGTTCGCCCATCAGCGCTGCCAGCCGGATGGCGGGGCGGCAATAGTCGGAAAAGACGAGGAAGGTCCCGGAATAGGGGACGATGCCGCCATGCAGCGCCATGCCATTCATGGCGGCGGCCATGCCGTGTTCCCTGATGCCGTAATGGATGAAGCGCCCGCCGTAATCGGTGGCGGTCATCGCCTTCATGGACTTGGTGCGGGTGTTGTTGGAGCCGGTCAGGTCGGCCGAGCCGCC
>JAEVZN010000200.1 GCA_023392205.1 Pseudomonadota bacterium | reverse complement strand
TGTTCGTACGGTTGAGCAGGTTGGCGGGATCGCGGCCGAAGAATTCGGCACTCTGAACAAGTCCCTGCACCGCCTTGAGCGCTTCTGGACCGACCAGATCCTGTACCGGCTTTGATCCTCGCGCCTGTCTTCCAGGTGTTTCATTCTCGAATGTCCCCGGGCGGGTATCCCTCGGGGACATTTTTTTGTCGACGAATCCCGGATAGCGTGCGGCTGGCGGCCGCAGGGATTCGGTCGCAGGGATCCGGTCCATCACATGTCTGCCCCGATCGAGCGGCGCGAGGTTCTGTTCGAATTCACCGTAGCCGGTGCGTTCATGAAGGTGGCGGCCATCGACGCGACGTCCGGCATTGAAATCGTGGTCCTGGGCCCGGCCCAATCAGCACGTATGGACCTCAAGAAGCTGGCACTGGCCAAGCTTCGGAGACGCCTGGCTCAGGACGGCGTGCTCTGAAAATCGCCTAGATATTGCGGTTTCTACCGTCAGCTTGCCTAGTGCTTGGCGGTGCGGATGCCGTATGCTAGTCGCGATCGCAAGCAGGTCAGGGAGCATCCGGGTATGTCGGCACCATTCTCAGCGGGAGCAAGCGACACGGTTTTGTTTACGGCGACGCTGCGGGAGAGCGATCCGGAGATCGCCGACGCAATCCAGAGCGAGTTGCAGCGGCAGCGCGATGAGATCGAATTGATCGCGTCCGAGAACATTGTCAGCCGGGCGGTGCTGGAGGCGCAGGGGTCGGTCCTGACCAACAAATATGCCGAGGGCTATCCCGGCCGCCGCTATTATGGCGGGTGCCAGTTTGTTGATATCGCTGAACAATTGGCAATCAACCGGATCACGAAGCTGTTTGGCTGCAATTTCGCGAATGTGCAGCCGCATTCCGGCGCCTCGGCCAATACGGCCGTATTTTTCGCGCTCATGAATCCCGGTGACACCTTTCTGGGACTGAATCTTGCGGCCGGCGGGCACCTGACCCACGGCATGAAGATCAACATGTCCGGAAAGTGGTTCAATGCCGTGGCCTATAACGTGCGGCCCGACGACCACCGGATCGACCTCGTAGAAGTGCGCAAGCTCGCACAGGAGCATCGTCCGAAGATCATCATCGCGGGTGGCTCGGCCTATCCTCGGATCATAGACTTCAAGGCCTTCCGGGAGATTGCCGACGAGGTGGGGGCCTACCTCTTTGTCGACATGGCGCACTTCGCGGGTCTGGTGGCCGGCGGGGTGCATCCGTCTCCATTCCCGCATGCGCATGTCGTGACCACCACCACACACAAGACATTGCGCGGGCCGCGCGGCGGCGTGGTGCTGACAAACGACGAGGACATTGCCAAAAGGATCAATTCGGCGGTCTTTCCCGGCCTGCAGGGCGGTCCGCTGATGCATGTGATCGCCGCCAAGGCGGTGGCGTTCGGAGAGGCCTTGCGCCCGTCCTTCAAGCTGTACGCGAAGAATGTCGTCGACAACGCGAAGGCGCTCGCCGAGAGCCTGAAGTCGCGCGGCTATGACATCACCTCGGGCGGCACCGATACGCATCTGATGCTGGTCGATCTGCGGCCCAAGCGGCTGACCGGCAAGGTCTCCGAAGCGGCGCTCGGCCGTGCGCATATCACCTGCAACAAGAACGGCATCCCCTTCGATCCGGAAAAGCCGACTATCACGTCGGGCATCCGCCTTGGCACTCCGGCCGGCACCACGCGCGGCTTCGGCATCGCAGAATTCCAGGATGTCGGCACGATGATCGCGGATGTGCTCGATGTGCTGTCGCAGAAGCAGGCCGAAGCCGACGCACTGATCGAAGACACCGTGCGCGACAGGGTGAAGGCGCTGGTCGGGCGATTCCCGATCTATCAATGAGCCCGGCCATGGCCGGCGGAGTTCCGTAAATATGCGCTGTCCGAGTTGCAACAGTCTCGATACGCAGGTGAAGGATTCGCGCCCGACCGAAGATTCGAGCGCGATCCGCCGCCGCCGCGTCTGCCTGACCTGCCAGTTCCGCTTCACCACCTTCGAGCGCGTGCAATTGCGCGAACTCGTGGTGATCAAGCGTAACGGCCGCCGCGTGCCCTTCGATCGCGACAAGCTGATGCGTTCGGTGCAGATCGCGTTGCGCAAGCGAAATGTCGAGCCGGAGCGCGTCGAACAGATGGTGTCGCGGATTGTGCGTGAACTCGAGAGCCACGGCGAGAGCGAGATTTCCAGCGACGCCATCGGCGAGAATGTGATGGCGCATCTGCGCGATCTCGATGATGTCGCCTATGTGCGCTTTGCTTCGGTCTACAAGAATTTTCGCGAGCCGAAGGATTTCGAGGACGCGCTCAAGCAATTGTCGGTCGAGGATCAGGTGAAGGCGGCCTTGCCGCAGGACAGGTGAACGACCCCGAGGACCGCCGCTTCATGCAGCTTGCGCTCACGCTCGGGCGGCGCGGGCTTGGAAATGCATGGCCCAATCCGGCGGTCGGGGCGGTCGTCGTGAAGGATGGCAGGATCGCCGGCCGCGGCTGGACACAGCCGGGCGGCCGTCCGCATGCCGAGACCGAGGCCCTGCGCCAGGCCGGTGAAAAGACGAAGGGCGCGACGCTCTTCGTCACGCTCGAACCCTGCTCGCA
>JAEVZN010000174.1 GCA_023392205.1 Pseudomonadota bacterium | reverse complement strand
CATCACGGCCAAGAAGGACGCGCCGGCCGACGCGAAAGAGTTCGACGGCGTCGAGGGCAAGTTCGAAAAATACTTCTCGCCGGAGCCTGGCGAGGGGGACTGATCGAGCGGGAATTGACGTAACGTCACAATCGTCCTGCCGTTACCGTATCGCGCTACTTGCCGTGGCGGGGTTGTTCGCGCATGCGGCAAATTGTTGATTCTTTCGACTTTTTATGTTACAAACAATCAACATGCCGATGACAGACGTCGATTTATGGCGCAAGCGCTCTAATCATTGAAAGGCTGAAGCGTTTCCGGAACAGTCAAGCTGGGCCGGGCAGGTGTTTTGACACCGGGTCCGGGCCAAGGGCTTATTTCGGAATGCTTCGCTCGTCTTGTCTCTGGCAGTTGGCTGGCCGGCTCATCGGCCATGGTCTGGGCACGAATCTTCCGGTTCGCGCCTCAAGGACATAAAAAGGAGTACAGGGCGTATGGCAACCCAGCAGAAGAAATCCGCGACAAGACAGGGCTTCAAGACCGGCGAGTATATCGTCTACCCGGCGCATGGCGTCGGACAGATCGTCACGATCGAGGAGCAGGAAGTCGCGGGCCACAAGCTGGAACTTTTCGTCATCGACTTCCAGAAGGACAAGATGCGTCTTAAGGTGCCGGTCGCCAAGGCGACGTCCATCGGCATGCGCAAGTTGTCTGAAACCGACTATGTCGATCGCGCGCTCAAGGTCGTGCAGGGCCGCGCACGCGTGAAGCGCACCATGTGGTCGCGCCGTGCGCAGGAATATGACGCAAAGATCAATTCCGGCGACCTGATCTCGATCTCGGAAGTGGTGCGCGACCTCTATCGCGCCGAAAACCAGCCCGAGCAGTCCTACTCGGAGCGCCAGCTCTACGAGGCGGCGCTGGACCGCATGGCGCGCGAGATCGCGGCCGTGAACAAGATGTCTGACACCGAGGCGGTGCGTCTCATCGAGACCAACCTCAACAAGGGTCCGCGTCGCGGCGCCAAGGCCGACAACGAGGAAACCGAGCAGGAAGAAGCGGCATAAGACGCATTTCCGCAGGTTTGACCTGACAGAACCCGGCTGCTTCGGCAGCCGGGTTTTCTTTCGTTTGTGAATGCCCGCTGGCCGGGATGCGCGTGCTGCTGCCGCTCACGTCTTTGTGCGCCGGAAGGCGTCGCCTATGGCTGGCGGCGACGGGAGGCAACTTCTATCATAGCTGGATGGAACTTTTACGGCCGTTGACGCGTATTCCTTGTTCGGGAGCGTGACATGGACGATCCAGCAAAGCGAAGCATGATCCGGGAGGCGATGCGAGCGCCCTATCTGGCGCGCGAGGAGGAGCATGAGCTCGCCCTGCGCTGGAAGGAGAAGGGCGATCAACAGGCGCTTCACTGCATAGCGGTAGCCCATATGAGGCTCGTGATTTCCATGGCTTCAAAATTTCGCCATTTCGGCCTGTCGATGAACGACCTCATTCAGGAAGGTCATGTCGGCCTGCTGGAAGCGGCGGCCCGTTTCGAGCCGGAGCGGGAAGTGCGCTTCTCGACCTATGCGACGTGGTGGATCCGCGCTTCGATGCAGGACTTCATCCTGCGCAACTGGTCGATCGTCCGTGGCGGCACGTCATCGGCCCAAAAGGCTTTATTCTTCAATCTGCGTCGTCTTCGTGCGCGTCTTGCGCAGGATTCGCGGATGCTGTCGAACGACGCGCTCTACAACGAGATTTCGGCAGCACTTGGCATCGCGGCGGCCGACGTCGCGACGATGGATGCACGTTTGTCCGGTCCCGATACTTCGCTGAACGCACCCGTTGCGGCTGACGGAGATACCGGTTCCGAACGGATGGATTTTCTCGTTTCCGACCAGCCGCTCCCCGACGAAGTCGTGGGTTCTCGCATTGATGAGGAGCGGCGTGCGCAATGGCTGAGCCAGGCTCTGGCAACGCTCAATCCGCGCGAACTGCGTATCATCCGTGAGCGCAGGCTGCGCGATGAGGGTGCAACGCTGGAGGCGCTGGGGGAGAAGCTCGGCATCTCCAAGGAGCGTGTGCGCCAGATCGAGGGCCGCGCGCTTGAAAAGCTGCGTACGGCACTGGTGAATATCGATCCCGCAGTGGTTCGCAGCGCAGCCTGAGACCTGATATAAGCCTTACCTGTCGGTGATGATCTTCACCTTGCTGCCGGCCGACACCGTCGCGCCGGAACTCATGGCGTTGATGAGCCGGAACATGTCCATTTTCCGGTCGACACCCTGCATCTGGGCGGCAAGGGTAGCCACGGTCTGTCCTGCGCGGACCGTTACCACCCGGACTCGAAGCGGACGCAGCGATGCTTTTTCGGCTGCGGTCAGCGTGCGGAAGCTGCTGCCGACCTGGCTCGCTATGGCATCGAGGGCTGTGCTGGCTGCCGGCGCTGCGGTCAGCAGGCGATAGACCTCACCTGCGGCACGGATCACGGTCACGTCGAACTGCCAGCCTTCGGCGCTTGCGCGGGCGGAAACAGCCTCGTTGCCGTTGATTGTGGTCTGCCGGATGCTCGATGTGTCGAGGCCCGCGACCCAGCCGCTGCGTACATAGTCGGCGAGCGAAACGCGCCGGTCGATCGACACGCCATCGAAGCGAATGGCCACATCGCCCGGCCCGGCGGCGGTCACGGCTGCCGCCGTGTAGTCGATCACGAAGCCCTCGGGCACCGAAAATGCCACGCCAAGTTTCGGGTGCATGAAGGTCAGCCCACGCACGAAGCCTTCTTCCGGCGTGTCGCCGAACAGCATGCCGTCAAGGCCTTCCAGGAACTGGTCGCGGTCGCGCGTGCCCGTACCCGGGGCTCCGTATTGACGGGCGTGGCGAAGCGCGAGCTCTATGCGCTGCGGCGCAGTCGGGTGACTTGCCAGAAAGTCGAGGTTCTCGTCGACGGCACCCGTCACGTTGCGCGATGCGCTGTAGGACGCCATCGACTGCAGGAACCGTGCCGAGGCAAAGGGATCGTAGCCGGCGCGCGCGATTGCACGGATGCCGATCGCGTCTGCTTCGAGCTCCTGATTGCGGGAGAATTGCGCAAGCCGCAGCTTGCCGCGCACGAGCGCCACCCGTGCGGCGGGATCGCTGCCAAGAACGTCGTTGACCACCTCAGAGGCCAAAACCTCTTCGGCTTCCTTCTGTTGGCGCTGGATGCCGTGATTTGCGGTCACATGCGCCATTTCGTGCGCCAGCACGGCGGCAAGCTCGGCAGAATCGTTGGCGAGCGCCAGCAGTCCGCGCGTCACGTAGAGATAGCCGCCCGGCAAAGCGAAGGCGTTGATGTTGGGCGAATTCAGTATGGTGATCTGGTAAGTCTGGTTGGGGTTTTCGGGGGCGAGCGTCAGCGTGCCGACGACCCTGGCGACCATACGTTCCAACTTGCGATCGGAATATTCACCGCCATATGTCGCGAGAATGCGCGGATGCTGCTCGCGCGCGATCGCGGCCATGCGGTCGTTTCGGGTGACCGTATCGACGGTCACGGGATTGGCAGAGGGCTGAAACGCGTCGCTGTTGCTGGTCGCGCCTTCGAGCACCTGGCAGCCTGCAAGTGAAGAAATCAGGCCGAGCAGGATCACACCGCGCCGCAGAGCGCAGCCCGGTCCGGTTTGGGACCGGAGCTTCAACTTATCCTGCATTGGCGTGGACAGCTCGTTGTCCTTTCATCGAATTCGATGGTTCAGAAACGGAATAAAGGCAAAAGGGTTGCAAACGAGCTAAGCCAGAGTCCCGCTACGGAAACAAGCCACGCGCTTCGGTTTGCTGGATTTGACCGGGAATTGTGTCGGCTTCCGGGCAGGGATATCGGGAAGCTGGCCGTCAGGCTCCGATGTAAGCCCTGAATGCCGCAGGCGCATTGTCCGAGAACATCTTTTCCGCTGCAGCGTAGGCAGCGACTTTTCCGTCTTCGACGAAAGCGACATGGTCGGCGAGCGCTTTGGCGTCGTCCGGGTGGTGTGTAACCATCATGATCGTCATGCCCCGTT
>JAEVZN010000160.1 GCA_023392205.1 Pseudomonadota bacterium | reverse complement strand
GCTATGTCCGGGGCGCCTATGTCGTCTCGCGACGCAACCGCGATCATCCCCATGTCAGCCCAGCGCGCGGCGATCTGCGCGGCTATCCGCAAAGCCTGATCGTCTCGGGCGAGGTCGATCCGATGATCGATGACAATCGCGCATTCGTAGCGGGGCTGAAAGAGGCGGGCGTTACAGTTGAACATCTTGCTTGCGCGCGCATGCCGCACGGATTTTACTTCTTCCCGCATCTCTTGCCGGAGGGGGAGACCGCGTTCTCCGCGATCCACACTTTCGTCGCGCGAACCTTCGCCGCCTGATTGCCGTCCGCCTAAAACGCCGGCGGAAAGCTAACTCGCCTCCGCCAGCAGCGACAATTGCCGCGGGGCGTGGGTCGCGGCACTCATGTCGGTCAGCGCGGTCGGATATTCGCCGGTGAAGCAATGGTCGGTGAATTGCGGCCGCACCGGGTCGCGCTTCTCGTAGCCCATCGCCCGGTAGATGCCGTCCACCGACAGGAAGGCCAGCGAATCCGCACCGATGAACGCGCGCATCTCCTCGAGCGAATGCGTCGCGGCCAGCAGGTTGTCGCGGTCCGGCGTGTCGATACCGTAATAATCCGGATGCGTGATCGGCGGCGATGCGATGCGGAAATGCACCTCGCGCGCGCCGGCATCGCGCATCATCTGCACGATCTTGGTCGAGGTCGTGCCGCGCACGATCGAGTCGTCGACCAGCACGATCCGCTTGCCGGCCACGACAGCACGGTTGGCGTTATGCTTCAGCCGCACGCCGAGCTGGCGGATCTGCTGCGTCGGCTCGATGAAGGTGCGGCCGACATAATGATTGCGGATGATGCCGAGATCGAAGGGCAGGCCGGACGCCGCTGCATAGCCGAGCGCCGCCGGGACTCCGGAATCCGGGACCGGCACGATCACATCGGCATCGGCCGGTGCCTCACGGGCGAGCTCTTCGCCCATGGTCTTGCGCACCTGATAGACCGCGCGTCCGCCGATGATGGAATCCGGCCGTGAGAAATAGATATATTCGAAGATGCAGGGGCGCGGGGCCACTGGTGGGAACGGCTTGTAGGAATGCGCGCCCTTGTCGTCGAACACGACGACTTCGCCGTTTTCGATGTCGCGCACATATTTCGCACCGATGATGTCGAGTGCGCAGGTCTCCGACGTCAGGATCGGGCAGCCGTCCAGCGTGCCGAGCACCAGCGGCCGGATGCCAAGCGGATCGCGCGCGCCGACCAGCTTCTTGTTGGTCAGTCCCACGAATGAATAAGCGCCTTCCAGCGCGCGCAGACCGTCGATGAAGCGGTCGACGAAGCGCGGCTTGCGCGAGCGCGCCACCAGATGCAGCATCACCTCCGTATCGGTGGTGGATTGCATGATGGCGCCTTCGCGCACAAGTTCGCGGCGCAGGGTGAGCCCGTTGGTCAGGTTGCCGTTATGGCCGATGGCAAAACCGAACGGATCGAGTTCCGCAAAAAGCGGCTGCACATTGCGCAGAAGTGTCTCGCCCGTCGTGGAATAGCGGACATGCCCGACCGCAAGATTGCCGGGCAGCCGGTCGATCACTTCGCGCCGGGAAAACGTGTCGCCCACCAGACCGAGCCTGCGCTCCGAATGGAACCGGTGTCCGTCATAGGAGACGATGCCGGCCGCTTCCTGACCGCGATGCTGGAGCGCATGCAGGCCGAGCGCGGTGATGGCGGCGGAATCGGGATGGCCGAAAATGCCGAACACGCCGCATTCTTCGCGGAGGCGGTCTGCATTCGGGTCGAACTCGGCGTCGGGGGCGGCGGCTTGCGAAAATTCGGCGGCCATGGGTGGTTCAAGCCTTCCTGACCGGGCCTATCGCAGGGATGTCGCCCGGTTCTCGATCAGTTGCTGCATGCCGGCCCGGTCCGACCGTTCATAGCCTTCGCTGCTGCGGCCGCTGCTGGTGATGACGGGACCCGTCACACCGCCTTCCGAGCGCTGGCCCGGAAGTTCCTCCACACCATCCTCTTTCGGACGCTTGAGCCGCCTCAAGATGGTGCTTTCGGGGTCTTCCGGCAACATCGACTTAATCCAATCCCCGGTGCTTGCAAGGACGACCCGCGATTTTGCATCGGTCACCCAGGTCGGCTGCGATTTCTGCGGCACCAGCCAGTCGAAAAACAGATAGGCGACGACCACAATGATCAGGCCGCGCCCGAGCCCGAACAGGAAGCCCAGCGTGCGGTCGAGCGCGCCGATCCGGCTGTCCAGGATCATGTCCGAGACCCGCACCGTGATGATCGACACGATCAGCAGGGTGCCCAGGAAGACGCCGCCGATCACGGCGCCGGCGGCCACCATGTCGTTGTTGAAATAGCCTTTGGCGACAGGGAGGAGGCGGCTGTACAGGTACAAAGTGGCCACGGCCGCCGCGATCCAGGCCGCAATGGACAGGATTTCGCGCATAAAGCCGCGAATCATCGCCAGCAGGCCCGAAATCAGCATCACGACAAGCAGAATGATGTCGAGCAGGGTAATCGGCATAAGGGGATGGCTTCGGGCGATGCGGGTTTCGGGAACGCGGGTATCAGGACCCTTGGCGGCGCGTCTGTATAGCTGTCCGGGTTCGCCGCGTCATCCGTCTTGTCCGCGGTTTTCCTGAACCTGTCGGCCTATCTGAACGACAAATCTTTCTGGCGGGTTTCGCCGCCGTGGCGCTTCGGCCACAATCGGCCGCAAGGGGACCGCACTGGCAGACAGGATGTGAGCATGACAACCAAGGTGATCGCGCGCGGGGCCGCTCTGCTGGTCGGGGCCGCAATTCTGTCCGGGCCGGCAAGCGCGCAGCAACCCTTGCCTGAGGCGGTGTCGCCACTGGTGCAGGCCTACAACCAGTCCGGCCACGATCTCTTCCGGAAATTTGCGCAAGCGCCGGGCAATATCGTCATGTCGCCCTATTCCATCGGGACGGCGATGGCGATGGTGCTGTCGGGCGCACGGGGGGAGACCCGCGACGAAATGCTCGCAGCTTTGCGGCACACGCTCGCGCCCACGGATATCGCTGCCGCAAACGAACAGGCGCTGGCCCTGCTGGCGGCCTATAACGACGCACGGGGACCATGCCCGCGCGGATTCGAGGCCGATGGTCTTCTGTGCAAGGCCCCGGCGCCGGACAATCCGGATCAAGCCTGCCGGCAGGACGGCAAGCGGGAGGGCAATACCTGCATCGTCGACGCGCCACCGGCCGATGTGAAGCTGCGGCTGGCCAATGCGCTGATGCTGGTGAATGCCGCGGCCAGTGTCGCCCCGGATTTCGAGGAGACCATGCGCACGCGCTTCGGCGCGGAAGTTTTCCGTGGCGCTTCGCTCGAGCCCGTCAATGACTGGGCCAACAAGAAGACCGAGGGCAAGATCGACAAGATCCTCGATAAGCTGAGCCAGGATTCGTCGCATGTGCTTTTGAATGCGATCTATTTCAACGGGCCGTGGGCCACCCCGTTTCCGAAATCGGCCACCCGCGACCGGCCGTTTCGACTGACGCCAAAGCAATCGGTCGATGTGCCGAGCATGAGCATGCAGACATCGCTTGCGCTGGTGAAGGCTGAGGGCTTTTCGGCAATCCGCTTGCCCTATGCCGCAGAAGGCCTGTCGATGATCGTCGTGCGACCGGATGATATCGACGGGATCGACAAGGTGATTGCCGGACTGGACGGTGCCGGGCTTGCAAAGCTGGCAGTCGAATTGCGCGAGACCGAACCACGCAGGGTGATGGTGATGATGCCCCGCTTCAAGGCTGCTTATGGGGCCGACCTCGTGACGCCGTTCAAGGCGCTCGGCATGAGCAAGGTGTTCGACTACACGCAGTCCGACCTGTCCGGATTGACCGGCGTGCCGCGCAGCGAAACGCAATCCGCCATCGACCAGATCGTGCATCGCGCGGTCATCGATGTGAGCGAGACGGGGACCGAGGCGGCCGCTGTGACTGCGGTCGTGGTCAACACCCGCCGTGCCATAATTATGCCTGACACCTTCAATGTCGACCGGCCCTTCATGTTCCTGATCGCCGACGACAAGACCGGCGCGATCCTGTTCGAGGGACGGATCAGCGATCCACGCTCGTAACATTCGGATTGCGTCACGCGTCCTTGCGTGCGCGCGACTTCGTCCCGCGTGCGGCGATGTCGGCAACGAGCGACGCGAGATTGCCATGCGTCCGAAGTGTAAGTCCCGCATCTGAAGGGCTATCGGCGCGGCCGGGATCGGGCAGATAGGCGCGCTGGAAGCCGAGCTTGGCCGCTTCCTTGAGCCGCGCCGGGCTCTGCGCCACCGGCCGTATCGCGCCGGACAGCGAGACCTCGCCGAAGAACACGGCATCCGCAGGCAGCGGCGCACCGGCAAGCGAGGAGACGAGGGCGGCAGCCGCCGCGAGATCGGCGGCCGGTTCATGGATGCGCAGGCCGCCCGCGACATTCAGATACACGTCGTGGGAGGCCAGCCGCACGCCGCAATGCGCTTCCAGCACCGCGATCACCATCGACAATCGGCTCGGATCCCAGCCGACGACGGCTCTGCGCGGCGTGCCGAGGGCGCTCGGCGCCACCAGCGCCTGAATCTCCACCAGCACCGGCCGCGTGCCTTCGATACCGGCAAACACCGCGGTGCCCGGCGAACCGAGATCGCGTTCGGAAAGAAACAATTCGGACGGGTTCTGCACTTCGCGCAGGCCGAGGCCGGTCATCTCGAAGACGCCGATCTCGTCGGTCGGGCCGAAGCGGTTCTTGACCGCGCGCAGGATGCGGAACTGGTGTGAGCCTTCGCCCTCGAACGACATCACCGCATCGACCATGTGTTCGACCACACGCGGACCGGCAATCTGTCCGTCCTTGGTGACATGGCCGACCAGGATCACGCAGGCGCCACTGCGCTTTGCAAAACGGATGAGCGCCTGCGCCGACGCGCGCACTTGCGTTACCGTGCCGGGCGACGAATCCACGGCATCGGTCCACATGGTCTGGATCGAGTCGATCACCACAAGGCGGGGCAGGTCGCCTTGCGAGAGCGTGGCGATAATGTCCTCGACCGAAGTCTCGGACGCCAGTTCGACCCGCGCCTGTGCGAGCGAAAGACGCTCGGCGCGCAGCCGCACCTGCGCCACCGCTTCTTCGCCCGAGATATAGACCGAACGCTGCTTCAGGCCGGCCAGCGCGGCTGCGACCTGCACCAGCAGCGTCGATTTGCCGATGCCGGGATCGCCGCCCAAGAGAAGCACCGAGCCGCGCACCAGGCCGCCGCCGGTCACGCGGTCGAATTCCGGCATGCCGGTCGCCAGCCGTGGCGCGTCCTGGGTCTCGCCGGACAGAGGCTGCAGGGCGAAGGCCCGGCCGCGTCCGCCCGGTTTGCCCGGACCGCTCTTGCCGAGCGGGGCCACAGCTGATTCTTCCGCCAGCGTGTTCCACTCGCCGCAGGACTCGCATTTGCCCTGCCAGCGCGTATAGGCCGCGCCGCAATTCTGGCAGATGAACGAAGACCCTTTGCGGCTCATGAGGTCATGCCGGCGCGCTCAATCCGTCTCGCGCTTGTAAATGCGCGCGAAGCGGTGGCCGAGGCTGGTCAGCACCTCGTAGCCGATAGTGCCGAGCATCTCGCCCTCCGAATCCAGATCGCGGCCTTCGCCGATCACGGTGGCGTAATCGCCGCGGCGCGCCTGGCTCTCCGGCACGTCGGTGATGTCGATGCAGAGCAGGTCCATGGAGATCCGGCCGATGACGGGGCAATGCTTGCCGGCCACGATCAATGTCCCGCCGCGCTTGTTGTCGGAGCCCGAAGCCGAGCGCACGAAGCCGTCCGCATAGCCCATCGCTACGGTGGCGAGGCGGCTCGGGCGCCGCGCCGTCCACGTTGCATCATAGCCGACCGTCTCGCCGGCACTGACGTTACGGATC
>JAEVZN010000376.1 GCA_023392205.1 Pseudomonadota bacterium | reverse complement strand
GCTATGTCATGATGCTTCTGCAATTCGTGCTGTCGGGCCGGTTCGAGTGGCTGTCCGGCAAGGTCGGTATCGACCGCACGATGCGGTTCCACCAGTTGGCCAGCTTCTGGATGCTGGCTTTTGTGATTCTGCATCCGCTTCTTTACGCCGCGCCGCGATTATGGCCGGAGCCTGCCGATGCGCTGGCGTCGCTGCAACGGATGTTCGCGTCGCCCAATCTGCGCAGCGGCGTGGTGGCATGGTGGCTGATGCTTGCGCTGGTGGCGCTGGCGGTCTTCCGCGACAGGCTGCCTTTCCGTTATGAAATCTGGCGCGCGAGTCACGGCCTGTTCGCCATCGTCATCGCGCTGGCCGGCACTCATCATACGCTGAAAGTCGGCACCTATAGCGCCCATCCATGGCTTGCCGGGTTCTGGATCGCGGCGACGGCCATAGCAGTTCTGTCGATGGTGTATGTCTACGGCGTCAAGCCGCTGCTGCTGGCGCGGTATCCGTATCACGTGGTGTCAAACCGAAAGGTGGCGGACCGGATGTGGGAGGTTGCGGTCGAACCCGCGCGGGGCGAAGCCATGCCATTCGCGGCCGGGCAATTTGCCTGGCTCAAGCTCGGGCAATCCAAATTCAGCCTGACCGAACATCCGTTTTCGATATCTTCCGCGCCGGTCGACCGGCCGAGGATCGCCTTCACCATCAAGGAAAGCGGAGACTTCACCCGGACCATTGGCGCGATTGCGTCGGGGACAATGGCCCTGGTCGACGGGCCGCATGGAAATTTCACGCTGGCCGGCCGCTCGGCGAAGGGAATTGTGTTTATTGCGGGCGGCGTCGGTTTCGCGCCCATCATGGGAATGCTGCGCCAGCTTCGTGCCGAACGCTACCCGCATCCGGTCAAGCTGATCTACGGCAACCGGGTCGAAACGCAGATTCTTTATCGTGACGAGACCGAAGCCATGACATCCGCGCTCGATCTGGAACTGCATTATGTACTGTCGGAGCCTCCGGCAGGATTTTCGGGCATCACCGGTGAATTGACTGCGGCGGTACTCGATATTTGTCTGACCCGCGTGCAAGGCCCGGATTGGCTCTACTTCGTCTGCGGTCCGGCGGCGATGATGGACAGTGTCGAGCGGTCCCTGATGGCGCGCGGGGTGCCGCGCAGCAGAATCGTTTCGGAACGTTTCGTCTATGCTTGAGAGCAATCTCCGGCGCGATCTGCGAGACAATCAGCCATGATCGGCGAACGGCTGGTGCGAAAGGGACTGGTCGTCAATGCGGTGAGCGGGCTCGCGCTGGGTCTTGCCTTCTGGTTTGCGGGCCGGGAGGTTCTTGCCGGCTGGCTCTGGGCGGCCGGCACCTTGCCGGTGGTCATCGGTCTGGCCATCTCAATGACCCGCGATTTGCTGGCCGGGCGGATGGGGGTGGATGCTGTCGCCCTTGTCTCGATGTCTGCCGCGTTGCTGCTCGGCGAATATCTGGCCGGCGCCGTGGTGGCGCTCATGTATGCCGGTGGCAATCTGCTTGAAGATTTCGCCGTCGCGCGCGCCGAGCGCGATCTGAAGGCTCTGGTCGACCGCGCACCGCGGATCGCACATCGCCGCAGCGGCGAGACCGTCGAGGATATTGCGGCGGCCGATATCGCCGCGGGTGACTGCCTGCTTGTCCGGGGCGGCGAGGTCGTGCCGGCTGACGGCATGATCATGAGCGAGGGCGCGATGCTGGACGAGTCTGCGCTGACCGGCGAGCCGATCCCGCATACCCGTGCCAAAGGCGAGCGCATTTGGAGCGGCACGGTCAACGCGGGCGACACCTTCGCGTTCAGCGCCACGGCCAGTGCCGGAGAGAGCGCCTATGCCGGCATCGTCCGCATGGTGACGGCGGCGCAAACCGCGAAGGCGCCGTTCATCCGGGTGGCCGACCGCTATGCGCTGGTATTGCTGCCAGTGACCTTGGTCCTTGCCGGCGCTGCCTGGCTATTGTCGCAGGATCCGGTGCGCGGTCTGGCGGTGCTGGTCGCGTCGACACCCTGTCCCTTGATCCTCGCCGCACCGGTTGCGTTCATTGCGGGGGTCTCGCGTGCCGCGCGGCGCGGCGTCCTGATCAAGGGCAGCGGACCGCTGGAAGCGCTTGCTCGCATTCGGACGGCGTTACTGGACAAGACGGGGACCTTGACGGTTGGCGGCGCCCGCGTCATCGCCATTGAAACTGCGCCCGGAGTAGATGCCGATACCATATTGATGCTCGCAGGCTCGCTTGAGCAGGCATCGCATCATGTGGTGGCTGCGGCGATCGTCTCGGACGCACGCGCCAGAGGCCTGTCACTCGTAACGCCCGAGCATGTGCGCGAAACGATGGGCTCAGGCCTGCACGGCCTGGTGTCGGGCAAAACCGTGACGGCGGGTTCCTATCCCTTTGTTGCGGGCCATAAGCGGCCGGCACCCTGGGCTGCGCGCGCATTGCGGCGCGCGACATGGCGCTCCGCGCTCACCGTTTTCGTATCGTTCGACGGTGAAATCAGAGGCGCCATTCTGCTCGGCGATGAATTGCGACCGGAAGCGCCGCGCGCGGTTCATGCACTACGCTCCGCCGGTGTTCAGCGTATCGTGATGGTCACAGGCGATCAGGCCGAGGCGGCCGAGACCATCGGAGCAGCGCTCAATCTCGATGCAGTGCTGGCCGACCGCGTGCCGGCTGACAAGGTCGATGCCGTTGCGCTGGAGCGGCGCGCGCAGCCGACGATGATGGTCGGCGACGGCATCAACGACGCCCCTGCGCTGGCTGCGGCGGATGTGGGCATCGCGATGGGCGCGCGCGGCGCCAGCGCCTCGTCCGAAGCTGCCGATGTCGTGATCATGGTCGATCGGCTTGATCGCGTGTCGGATGCCGTAGCCATTGCACACCGCACGCGCAGCATTGCGTTGCAGAGCATCTGGGCCGGGATGGGGCTGTCCGGCCTTGCGATGCTCGCGGCTGCTTTCGGCTATCTGACGCCGGTTGCCGCGGCGCTCACACAGGAAGCCATCGACGTCGCGGTCATCCTCAATGCCTTGCGGGCGCTGACACCGGGCTGGCATCCGGGCCGTCCGACGCTGAAGCCATCCGACGCGTCGGTACTCTGGTCGGATCACGAGGCGCTGGGCCAGACACTCGATCGGTTGCAGGCGATAGCCGACGCGCTCGACGAGGCCGATCCGGATCGAGCCGTTCTGCTGATCGGCGAGGCGAATATGCTCGTCATGCGCGACGTGGTTGCGCATGAGCGCGACGATGAGAACCGGCTCTATCCGGAGCTTGCGCAAATTTTGCCCGACCGGCATGGATTAACGGCGATGAGCCGGGCACACCGCGAAATCCTGCATCAGGCAAGGCTTCTTGCGCGTCTGGCAGACGGTCTTACCGCATCCATGGCGGACCGATTTCTGGTGCGGGACGCGCAACGGGTGATCGAAGCGGTGGAATCCCTGGTGCGGCTGCATAATGCCCAGGAGGAGGACATCTACGAGGACCTCACCATTCGCTGAACGAACTGTATTCCAAATTCTTCATGGAACACCGGCACGGTCGCAGACTTGTCTCGGGCATGATGGACGCAAAAAGTCGCGCAAAGGAATACCGCGATAAGGCCGATGCCTTGGACAGGCGTGCCGACGACGCGCGCGAATCGCAGGTGCGCGAGATGTATGCAGATGCCGCCGCCGA
The DNA here is from genome assembly GCA_023392205.1 of Pseudomonadota bacterium. Lineage (GTDB taxonomy): Bacteria > Pseudomonadota > Alphaproteobacteria > Rhizobiales > Xanthobacteraceae > Pseudorhodoplanes. Next base: position 1,524 of record JAEVZN010000376.1, on the reverse strand, counting down.
GTACCGTCGGCTCGCGGAAAATGTGTTGAAGCGCGCCGCGCGATCCGGGGAAAATCCGCCACTTGTTCCTGAGGATCGTCCACCGGGGGACATGCAAGAAAAACCTAAAGAGCGTTCCGAGCGCGACGAAGAAATCGAAGCTCTGAAGAATGCAGAACTGTCAGACGATCCGTTGCCATCGGATAGCGAGCCTGACGATGCTTCCGAAGATTTGCAATCAGATGGCGGCGCTCTAGACGACGCGACGGATGAGCCAGCCTCCGACACGGATCGTAAAGCTTAGCCCGATCGCGCCTTGCCGCGCGCGGCGACCCGCGATGCGATTTCGCGGGTCGAGGGAATGCGGCGCGCCGAGTCTTCACTTTGCGCTTCGTCGCGGGCGAGATTTTCAATGATGGCGAGTAATGTCTGCCGGGCCGCGGCAATCTGCGCCTGCGATACTCCTGCAACGGCGATCCGGTTGACCTCTTCGGCCAGGGGCACAAGCTTGTCTTTGAGCGCGCGTCCCTTCGGCGTCAGAAAGACGTACACCTTCTTGCGGCTTTCCGGCAACTGACGGCGCGAGATATAGCCAAGCTTCTCCATGGCATTGAGTGCCGCAAAAGTTGTAGGCTCCATCACCCCTGCCTGCTCGCTCAGCTCGCGCTGCGTGACACCGTCCTTTTCCCAGAGCACACGCAGGAACGTCCAATGTCCGAGTGTGACATCATGTGCGGTCAACCGCATCTGCAATGCGCGCAGGAGAGCCCGTGTGGCGTCCTTGACGAGATGGGCCAAGCGGTCATTGGGTACGGCCTCGCGCCAATGGCGCAAGATGGTCTCGGTATCGTGAGGACGGCTACCGCGTGTCGTGCTCATCCGCGTCTTCCGGTGAGGGAGACCTGACATTGCAGGGTCACATCGCGTTGTGTCTGCGCGGATGTCAGCATGGCGAGACAAACCTCCAGCGTCGCTCTCGACCATTCGCCATCGTGAAGCGGTGGTTGGCCGTCTACGATGGCCGAATACAACTCGTCGATCACCTCGGAACGCGCGATATCCGGCACCGGCGTAGTTTCGAAACGTACGTCTTCATCGGCATGGATCGCTACGCCCTTCGGGCCGGGCCGCAGGTCTGCCCGGTCGCAGGAGATGATCACCGGGCCGAAATGCTGGTGATGCCGTTCAGCGCTCTCAGGCGTCGCTGCGGTATAATCTCGGCCGCCGTAATTGCGTGCCGCCTTCATGGCCGCCTCGTCGTCCGTTCCCGATGCGGCCTGAAGCTGCCGCCGGAGCGCCCCGTATCTGGCGGGATCCTTGGGCGTCCCCATCTCGCCGATCCAGCCCTGATATTCATCGGAATCGAAATGCGCATAACCGTTATAGGTGCAGGAGGCGAAGCAGCCATTCTCGAATGTCAGCAAGGCGGAATAGGCACCTTCGGTCGGACGCGATGTGTCCCACCTCCCGGTCGCGGCCCGCACGCTGCGCACCAATCCGCCGCCCAGCAGCCGCACGATATCGATCTGATGCGCGGCCTGGCTG
>JAEVZN010000080.1 GCA_023392205.1 Pseudomonadota bacterium | reverse complement strand
CGCTTCTGTCGATTGCGGTGTTTGAGAACCACAACAAGGCCGAAGATGCCGTGCAGCGGGAGGCGGCGAGCATCGTCAAGCTGTATCGCGATTTCAACGCCTATCCCGAACCGGCGCGGTCCGAACTTGCCGCCATCCTGCATCGCTATGTCGACGAGGTGATCGGGCCGGGCTGGGCTTTGCAGGCGAAGGGCGAGATCAATCTGGCCGAGATCGCCATCATGAACGAATTGCAGGCGCGGGTGGCGGCGTTCGATCCGGCCGACAACAAGCTGAGCCTGCGTTATGCGCAGACGCTGACGTCGCTTGACGATTTCGTCGAGAGCCGGCGCCTGCGGATCGGGGCCAGTTCGTCCTCCATTCCGCAGGTGATGTGGGTGGTGGTGCTGATCGGCGCGGTGATGAACGCGCTGCTGATCTGGATGTTCGACCTGCGCGCCTTCTCGCACGCGATCATCGGCGGCTCGCTGTCGACCTTCATCGGGCTGGTGATCTATATGGTGGCGGCACTGGATGCGCCGTTCCGCGGCGTGCATGCGGTGACGCCGGACGCCATCATTTCTGTGCACGAGCAGAGCGGCATGCGTGAGATTCCCGGATCGGCCGATCCTGCGCGCTGACGGCCGGTCCGGTCTAACGCTTCCAGCTCATCATCATGTGCCCGACCATCTTGCCGGTCTGGGCGCGATACATGCCGTGATGAAAAAGTTGGTCGTAGGCCGAAAGCGCCAGCAGGAATACGAAACATCCAGCAACCAGTCGCATGGGAGCATTCCCTGTGCCGAAGTCGCTATGCGGCGCGGATGGTTCTCCAGCGCCGGTTCCGATTTGAGCATGATTCCGCGCCGGGACCGCCGCGGTGTTGAAAAAAGTGATGAAAAAACGGTGAGCGGACACGGCGAAAGTCGGGGCGACCAGGCCCGGGGCTAGGGGACAGGCCCTCGCGCCTTCGGATCGTGCGCAATGGTCACGGTCCCGCGCGGTTGCTCGACAAGGGGGCGGTTGGCCATTACGATGACGGGACCCATGTAACTCCGGCGACAGCCCTGTGGCGCGACGCCGCACCCCGGATGGCCGGTTCCGGACCAACGACAACGAGCCATAATCCCCGGAATGAGAGCCTTCGCCATCGCGATCCTGTTGCTTGTGCCGATCGTTCTGCACATGCCTGCATCTGCCGAGACCGACCGACTTCGGCAGGCTATCACCTACATCTTCACCGGCAGCATCGAGCCGCAGGAGAATATCGAGGTCGCCGACGGCACGCCTTGCGTGGTGATCGTATCGGAGCCGGACCGTAACCGGATATCCCGCTATCATCTGCGCCGGTTCAAGCCGGAGACCTTCCGGTTCGAGCAACGATATGTCGGGCGCACGCCGACCTATCAGCTCTATGTCGAGGGCGACGAGGACGTGATCGAGTTTCTCAGCTCCGACAGGTCGGTCTCGCACAGCCATCGCACGGCGCGCTTCGCGTTGCCCGGCGATATCGATCAGAGCAGGCGCGCGCTGCGGCTGATCTCCGAACAATGCAAGCCGGAAAAGCCGAAGCCGTTGTTTTAGAATCTCTACGTCATTGCAAGGCGCGCAGCCGCGGAAGCTTTTGCTTCAATGTGCGGATGCTGTTCGTCATCGCGAGCGTAGCGAAGCAATCCAGGTTTGGACGCGATTGACGGCCGAAGGCTACCTCGGATGGATTGCTTCGCCGCGCTTCGCGCGCCTCGCAATGACGAGCGATTAGTCTCCGAATTGTGCTTCATCCTAGCTAAGGGTTCTCAGAAATAGCAATTGCCCGCTTCTGAATAATCAGTTCTGCATGCGGCCAAGCGTTTCCGGTGCCTCGATACACGCTGCTCCATTGGCCGTCGCCATGATCGCATATACTTCATCGCGCTCCCTCTTTAGAGATGTGCTGGCTGAGAGTCGGTCTGTGCGTCCGGCGAACGATAAGCTGAAGTCGATTTAACCTTCCTTCCCCTCCCACCTGAAATTCTCTAGAACCTTCCCGAACCGGCCCGGTCCCATCCGGCCGCCCTGAAAAATCTAGAGAATCCGCCCATGAACGCCCCCGTCACCCCGCCGATCCCCGCCTATCGCCACACCCCGCTGTTCCCGCTCGGCAAGGACAATACGCCCTACCGCAAGCTCGACGTGCCGGGTGTGCGCACCGAAAATGTGCTCGGCCGCGACGTGCTGGTGGTGCCTGCGGCGGCGCTGAAAGTGCTGGCCGAGGAGGCCTATTCCGACATCAACCATTATCTGCGGCCGGGGCATCTGCAGCAGCTGCGCAATATCCTCGACGATGCCGAGGCCTCCGACAATGACAGGTTCGTGGCCTTCGATTTTCTGAAGAACGCGAATATCGCCGCCGGCGGCACGCTGCCGATGTGCCAGGACACCGGCACCTGCATCATCATGGGCAAGCGCGGGCGCAATGTGTGGGTGGAGGGTGACGACGAGGCGGCGCTGGCCGAGGGCGCGCGCGACTCCTATCTCAAGAAGAACCTGCGCTATTCGCAACTTGCGCCGCTCTCCATGTTCGAGGAGACCAACACGAAATCGAACATGCCCGCGCAGGTCGAGATCTATGCGGACGGCGACA
>JAEVZN010000067.1 GCA_023392205.1 Pseudomonadota bacterium | reverse complement strand
GGGGTTGGATGACCGCTCTGCTGCCCCGTGAAGTCGAGCGAACTTTCTCCGACGTCAGAAGATTTCTGGCTTGACTTCCGCGACGACAGACGCATGAGCCCAGCCACTAGTATTTCAGCCAGTTCGGCAATTCTGGCACCTGAGTCAGAGCTTTCCACATAAGGGTTCATGCTAGAAGGCTGACCCGTAATTGCAGAAAGTCGATACCCTTCAATGGCTTGGAGAAAACAAAAGCAAAGCAGCGGACCAGATCGCGTTCAGTCGCAGAAAAGTTGCGCCGAAAATTCGGTCGAGCCGGTCCCTGAACTTCGAAAAGTGGGAAAATTAGCGCGCCTGGACGATGATTCGCGGAGTCCGTCGTGCCCTATGAGCCTTGGCCCAAAGGAGGTTGCACGCTTGCAGAAGCGCGTGAGCGCACGGCCGATCGCGCGCTCTGGAAGGAGTGGCGCCGGACAGCCACGGCGCACGCGAGCGTTCGCGCTTGCCAAAGCAAAGCCTTACAGAGCGATGCAGAAGAGCGCATCAACTCGGACTTCCACGCGCTCTTTCAAGACCGAAAACTTCTGGCCTATGAGCGCCGTGGCTCAGCCACCGCTGAGTGGAAGGAAATCACCGCCCTGCGCATGGCGAAACTGTGCGACTGCCCAAATTCGAATATTGATGACGCCTGGGCTCGAGACACTTCGGACGTGCGCGTGTTCCCGGCCATCAAGGCCCCATGTCAGGTCGATCTAGTGGCTGACAAGACTCTAAGCGAGGCGTTCAAAAGCTTCGTTCTTGAAGATCCAGAAGTTGTCGCCCTCGCAAGAGCAGCAGTGACAATTGCCCCTGACTACCACCGCGTTTTTGTGGAAGGCCGCTGCCATCCGCATGGTGAAGAAGCCTGGCCCCTGGGTCTCAATCATTATATGGCCGGCATTGATTCGCCCGAGCAAAGAGATTCGCCGGTCGGCATATTGCTGAACGGGGAGTGCGCCGAAGTCACAGACGCTTCCGATACACTCCGGGACCGGTTCGGCGCCCTGTTCGACCTCTTGCGAACAGGAGCGTTGATTGGCCACGCGACTCTAGATCGGGATGGATCGCAACAAACCATTCTGCGTTCGGTCTGGTCTCACAGCCAATTCTATTTTGAGGCGAGCACCGGAGACATTCTTCAGGTCAATCAGAAAGCCAAGGCAGATCATGACTATTTCCTAAGGCGATGGATCGGCGTTGTGCTGCAACGTCGCCGGCCCGCCCTTGCCGTCAGCAACCTCGATCCGCGGCCGGCGCTGTCCGAACACGTGGCATCATCCGATTTGACGAACCAAGGCGCCATCACACCAGATCAACTCTTTCAAGCTGGCACTCTTGCGGATGCACTCTCCGGACTTGTTTTCAAATATCCAGCGGTCGCACGGCTTAGGAAACGCGCCATCGCCTTCAGCAAAACGTCCCGACAGCCATTTCTTGACGACGCTGGCCTGATCGGACCCGGTTACGGGCACGAAGAACCATTGATCCCCCTTCGATATTTCAGGATTGAGCGTGAACACGTTGGACCGCTCGCGGAAGCAGCCGGAGACGTGGCACATTCAGAAGCCGACGAATTTTACGCAGATCGGAGGGCGCCAGAGGTTCAAGACTATTACGTCGCAGTCAACGCGCGCGCCGCAGCATTATTCGAATTGTTACAGAGCGGGACTGTTGCCAGCCTCGGGCATGCGTCCGACGGACACCTGATTCCGATTGCACGGTCAGTCTGGTCCCACACGGACTTTTATGTTCATCCCTATACGGGAGATATGTACGAGGCCGGCTATGGTGAGATGAATAAGAGATGGACCGGGATCATCTTCAGATCGCCGGCATTGGAGTCGGCGGTTCCTGCGAAAATCGAGATCGCACCTAAGGAATCTCCTTGCTCAAAGGGAGTCCGCTCAAAAACCACGTCCTATCGGGCCTGCCTGTCCTGGCTCACACAGGAAATGCGCAAAAGTCCGCAGCAAAGGGTAGGGACGAAACCCCGCTGGTGGCAGCAAGCAACCGAAAAGTGGCCCGGGACATTGTCGAATCGAAAGTTCCTGCAGGCATGGGATAAGGCCGTCGCTGACAGTGGCGCAGCTGCATGGACGCATGCCGGTGCTCCTAAAAAGCAGCCTTGAGACGCGACGCCGCGAAATCAGCGCACTATTTAAATCGTTGCGCCTATTAAGCGCTACCCGGATGCTCAATATCGCTCCCGATGGAAAGCCATAGGGAGTGATCGTTGTGCCTTCAGACCCGAACATCATAGACGTCAATATATTGCTGACTGAAGTGGCGGCCGGCAAGCTGCTGAAGCTATCGGTTCGCACACTTCAGGCATGGAGATGCCGCGGGGAAGGCCCTGCTTTTGTAAGGGTCGGCCGTGCGATCCGATACCGACACTCGGATCTCATACAATGGCTGGCCTCGAACACCGTGCAGCCGAATCGATAGAACCAGCATAGCGAAATGGCGCTGCGCGAATCAGTGTAGCGCGAGCCAGCCCGGAATCCGGTAGCTATCACTCCGAACTGCACTTGAAATCGATAGCGATCCGTTTCGATGAAGTGCTTTTGTTTTCGCGCTGGTGCGTGACCACAATGTTCCGGCTTGCTTGTCATGCATTTTCGGTCATCTGCTTTGATGACCGATGCATATCCGAGCAAAGAGATGCGCAAGGGCGAGATCACTATTGCATTCAAGGCTATTGGCCTCAGCGCTCTTCCGAGCGGTCACAAGCGTGTCGCCGTCGCGCTACTCGAGCATCGCAACCGCTTGACCAGGCGATGCGATCCCTCAATGCAGACCCTCGCAGCCCTGCTTCAACTCAGTGAGAGGTCCATTGTCCGGGCGGTAAACCAGCTTGTCCGGGAGGGATATTTCAAGCGCTTCAAGCACGGCGGCAACTTCCACTGCAATCAATATGAGCCGATCTGGAGCAAGTTTCGGGAACTGGAAGCCGATTGGGTCCGGCGCCGCCATTTGCATCGGGCGCGCTTTGACAGGACCAAAGTGGCACATGATCCCTGTCATTTACGTCAGTTGGCCGATGACTCAGGTGTCACCCAAACCTGTCCTAACAATAGCCATTCCTACGAAACCTTATCTGAGGGACACCGGCCTGAGAGAGCTGATCGTACAGGACAGTCGAGCGGCGAAGTCGCAGCCAGTACGATGGAGTTGATTGCCGAACCAATCCAACAGGCTGCAAGCCGGCTTCATGTGAAACAGCCGAAGCACTCGGAAATCGTTCGCGATGCTGCCGAGCGACGTTGGTGCAACGCTCTCACCAAGCGCTTCTCGCTCCACGAGCAACTGTTCGCCCGCATTCTGTCTGCTATCGATCCTGCACTTTCGTCTGCCGCGACGGATACAGAGATTGCGGTCGCCGGAGACGGCATCAAGCATATCGTCGCAGAGCTTCACAGCCGTGGGGTCATAGCTGAAGACAAGACAGCCCCGTGTTCTTCTGAGCAAGCAAGATGACCGAGGGCGCCGCCGCCATCAGCGTTATTTGCTTTGAGCACCGGAAGTCTCGAAGCGCCACCCCTCGGGGGGGAGTATTTGAAGCCCGGAGGGACTTGTTACCGGACCGGCGCCTAGCCTTCATTCGCAACAAGTCGAAATCAAATAGAAAAAGCCCACGGCTGTTGGGAGGCGGGGGGGGGGCGGGTCAAAACCCACGACTTCGATTGCATACGGACCTGCGGCCCTCTCACTCAGGGATTTTTTTTCCGTGGCTCCGACATTTACCGAGTTCCGCGCGACCGAAAGGTCGAAAAGCCGATTCCTTTCAATGCCGACGACCAGGGCGCACCTTCGCTTTCGCTATTTATTTTCGGTCGGCTTCCTATGCGCCCCGCGGGGCGGGGGGCGTTCGAAAGTCTGCGGGGTCTCATTGCGGGACCGGTGGCCCCGCAACGCAAACTCTTTCGCGAGTTTCCGAGAAATTTTTTTCAGCTCACGCGGGTCGAATCTGCCGGCCCAGGCAGGAGCCATTCCTCAACGCTATGCACCGGTCGCTCGATTGTGTTGCGCCCGCATGTCCGGGCCTTCCGGAAATTCGCCGCGTAATTCGGGGTGGGGGGGTAGGCAGAACGCAATGCTGACAAGAGAACCTCGGAGGCTCTGATGACGAAGGCCCTATCGACAAGCGATACGAACACGGCATCGGGCCCACGGATAGAGCACTGGCCGCTTGAGCGGCTGCTACCTTCCCCGCGGAACGCGCGTACACATTCCGAGGCGCAGATCGCCGAGATCGCAGGTTCGATTCGAACGTTCGGCTTCACCAATCCGATCCTTGCCGGCGAAACCGGCGACGTCGTCGCAGGACATGGGCGACTGGCCGCAGCCCGGCTGCTGGGGTTGTCTGAAGTGCCCGTAATCGTTCTGCGGGACCTGAGCGAGGTGCAGCGGCGCCAATTGATGCTGGCCGACAACCGGATCGCGCTAAACGCCGGTTGGGACCTTGAGATGCTCCACCTCGAATTGAAGGACCTCTCCGTGCTCGGCGCCGACCTCTCGGCGCTGGGATTTACCAGGCAGGAATTGGTCAAGGCCCTGCAGCCGGCCGGTGGCGGCCTCACCGACGAGAACGAGATCCCGAAGGTCGAGGAGAACGCCGTCAGCGCCAGCGGGGACATCTGGTGTACGGGCCCGCATCGGCTCGCCTGTGGCGACTGTACCGACAATATGGTCGTCGCCGCGCTGCTCGGAGCGGACAAGCCGCTCCTGATGGTCACCGACCCTCCCTATGGCGTGAACTACGATCCGGCCTGGCGCCACCGGGTGGGCGTCAACAAGTCCACCCGCATCGGGAAGGTGACGAACGACGAACGTGCCGACTGGGCGGATGCCTGGGCGCTCTTTCCCGGCAATATCGCCTATGTGTGGCATGGTGCCCTGCACGCCACCACCGTGGCCGAGAGCCTCCAGAAACAGGGCTTTGTTATCCGCGCCCAGATCGTCTGGGCCAAGGAGCGCCTGGTCATCGGCCGGGGCGATTACCACTGGCAGCACGAGCCCTGCTGGTACGCCGTGCGCTCCAAGGGCAACTGGACCGGCGATCGCAAGCAGACCACGCTTTGGACGATTGGCACCGGGGGCCAGGATACCGAGACCGTCCACGGCACGCAGAAGCCGGTCGAGTGCATGCGCCGACCGATGCTCAACAATTCAGAGAATGGAGCGGCGGTCTATGAGCCGTTCCTCGGCAGCGGGACCACGCTGATTGCGGCCGAATCCACTGGACGCGTCTGCCTCGGCGTCGAGATTGACCCACTCTACGTGGA
>JAEVZN010000550.1 GCA_023392205.1 Pseudomonadota bacterium | reverse complement strand
CCCACGTCCTCGATAAAGACCAGGACTTTCAGCTTCTTCTCGTCCGCAAGCTGGCGGATGCGCTGAAAGACCAGATGCGACTGCACGGGCGAGCCGCCCGGCGAATTGACGATGATGGCCACCGCTTCGGCGTTGCGGGTGGCAAAAGCACGCTCCAGAAGCCGTGCGACACCGGCCATGGTGATGCCCGGCCGCAGCGGCGTGGAAAATCCGATAGTGCCGCTCAGCCGGACCACCGGCACGACCGGGCCGCCTTTCATGCGTTCGGGAACGAGGGACCGGAAGAAATTGCGCACCTGGTCGCCGGAAATATCTCTCATCGAAAAGCCTTTGGTCCTTTCAAGGGCCGTCCCGGTTACGGGGTATTAACGCAAATAATGTGTTGATCGGCTTAGCGGAACCGGCCCCCGACATATCGGTTGCTTCGGTGCGTTCCCGGACACCAAGCCATGAAGATCTATATGCTCATCTCGCTGCTCGCCACCCTCGCGCTGTTTGCGCATTGGCCGCTGTGGGACGGCGGCACGCCCGACCGCGAGCCGCAGAGCTGAACAGCGCCAGTTAGCCGTCGAGATCGTCCGGCCAGCCCTCGCCGGCGCGCAGGATCGCTTCGGCCGCAGGTGAAGGCTTCTGCGCAGCATCGTTCAGAACGAGCGGCGGCGCGAGCCGCAAGGCAGCCTTGCCGCCCAAACGCGCACTGACGATGACGCGGATCGCCGTGCGCCCCGGCCCCGGATAAACCGGCCGGACCGAGATGCTGCCGAATGCGGGGCGCAGGGTCTCAAGCAGCGCATCCAGTCCGTCGGCACGCCAGATCACCGTGATATACCCCGATGGCTTGAGGAGCATGCGCGCGGCATCGAGCCAGCGCGGCAACACATCCGCAGCGCCATGATGGGCGTTTCGCCGGCCGGAATCGGGGGCCGGCTGATGGCTGTCCGTGTTGAATGGCGGGTTCATGAAAACGTGATCTGCACTCGCCGGTGCGATCACATTTCCGTCGGCCAGCGCACCCACGTCCGCCGTCACTGCGCGCGCGCGCGACGTGAAGCCGTTGCGGCCGAGATTCTCCGTCGCCAGCGCCGCGAGGCCGGGGTCGATTTCGACCAGTGTCACATCGATGCCGGAAATGCGGGCGAGCAGGGCAAGGCTCGCTGCACCGACCCCGGCACCGAATTCGACAAGGTGCTCGCCCGGCTGCGCCGCAATGGCGGCCGCCAGCAGGATCGCGTCATGACCAAATCTGTGCCCCCGGCGCGGCTGCAGCAGCCGCAGGCGTCCGTTCAGGATCGCGTCGTCGGTGACATTGTCGGCCGTGTCAGCGGGCATCCGGGCGCAATTCCTGGCCGAGGCCGGCTTCGGCAAGCAGCTTGCGCGCCTCGTCTTCCTGATCGTCTGACACAAGGATGCGGCGCGGCAGCATGCCGATCGAGCCCTCCATGATGCTCATATTCTGGTCGAGCACGAGATAGGCGATATGCGCCCCGCCCAGCAGCGCCTCGATCGCACTGATCAGAACGGCATCGTTGGTGCGCACAATTTCACGCATGGTAGGCGCCACCCCGCGGGCACATTCCCGCCGTCCTCGCGGGCGGGTCCGAGAGCCCGCGAAAGCCTGCCATCGCCGATTGTTTCTGCATGCTTTTGCACCTATCTCCGCGGCATCGCCGCCATCTGTGCGGGGCGGGCCGCACTTGCAGGCCCAGCATAGCGTTTCTATGGTGGATCGTCTTTTTCGGGAGTTGCCGCTTGGCTGTCGTAATACCCTTCGAGTCGCAGCCTTCAGCGACCATCAATCGTCTGGTCGAACTTGTGTCGGCGGACATGGGTCGGGTCAATGCGACCATTCTGGCGCGCACCGGCTCGCAGGTCACGATGATACCGGAGGTCGCAAATCACCTGATCAATTCGGGCGGCAAACGGTTGCGCCCCATGCTGACCCTGGCGATGGCGCAACTCACAGGCTACGAGGGCGACGGCCACGTCAAACTCGCGGCCGCGGTCGAATTCATGCATACCGCAACGCTTCTGCATGACGACGTCGTCGACGAGAGCGAGATGCGGCGCGGACGGCTCGCCGCGCGGATGCTCTGGGGCAACGAGGCGAGCGTGCTGGTCGGCGATTTCCTTCTCGGCCAGGCTTTCCGCATGATGGTCGACGTCGGCAATCTGCGCGCGCTCGACATCCTGTCGGCCGCGGCGACCGTGATCGCCGAAGGCGAGGTCATGCAGCTGGCCGCCGCCAAGAATACGCAGACGACGGAAGACGAATATCTCGCGGTGATCCGCGGCAAGACCGCCGAATTGTTCGCCGCCGCCTGCGAGGTGGGTCCGGTTCTCGCCGGCCGGCCGAAGGCCGATCTCGCCGCCTGCCGCTCCTATGGGATGAATCTCGGCATCGCCTTCCAGCTTGTGGACGATGCGCTGGATTATGGCGGCAAGGCCGCCAAGCTCGGCAAGAATGTCGGCGTCGATTTCCGCGAGGGCAAGATCACATTGCCGGTGGTGCTGTCATTCCGCCGCGGCAATGCCGAGGAGCGCGAGTTCTGGACGCGCTGTCTCGAGAAGGGACCTTCGGACGATTCCGAACTCGAATATGCGATTTCGCTGATGACCCGGCATCGCGCGCTGGAGGATACGATCGGCCGCGCACAGCATTACGGCGCCATGGCTATCGATGCGCTGGCTCTGTTTCCGGCCTCGCCGATGAAATCGGCGCTGGAAGAGGCCGTGGCCTTCTGTATCGCCCGCGCGCATTGAGGGGTCAGGCTCAGCTTTTCGGCGCGCTCCCGAGCGTCGTTGGTGCGACCCACCAATTCGGATAATCATTGCGCAGATGCGATGCCGCGATCTGTGCGTCTGCGCCGCTCCCGAACAGCCCGAAACAGGTCCCGCCCGATCCAGACATGCGCGCGAACAGGCAATCGGGCAGGGAGCGCAATGCGGTCAGGACGTCGCTCACGGGCGGGAACAAAGCGAGAGCCGGTGCTTCCAGATCGTTGGCAGATTGCGCGATCGCATCGATCAGCGTACCCGCATCGCGGACCGCGCCTGCTTCCACCAATGCGGTTGCGGCATCCGGTCCAGCCGGGGCCATCTCGCGCATGACGCTGTTGTCGCTGCGTGCAGCAAAGACCTGACCGGTCGGCACGGCGACGCGCGGATTGACCAGCACCGCCGGAAGCTGCGGCAGCGCAAGCGGGGCAGACAATACTTCGCCGATCCCGCGCATGATCCGCGGACGCGGATCGAGGCAGACCGGCACATCGGCGCCGGTGGCGCGGGCCGCAGAGGTCAAGCGCGGATCGTCGTGCGCGATATCGTTCATGCGCGCCAGCAGGCGCAGTGCCGCCGCCGCATCCGAGGACCCGCCGCCCAGGCCGGCCGCGACCGGCAGGCGCTTGTCGAGGTGAAAGCTTGCCGCAGCCAGCTTGCCGCATTGGTCCTGCAACGCACGCGCCGCCTTCAGCACCAGATTGTCGGAGACATTACCGGCCTCGTCCGCGGTGTCGCCCGCGACCGTCAGCGAAAAGTCCTGCGCCGGCGCACAGGCCAATCCGTCACCCGTATCGGCAAACACCACCAGGCTTTCCAGGAGGTGATAGCCATCCGGACGGCGGCCGAGAATACGCAAGGTGAGGTTCACCTTGGCCGGTGCAAGATCGGTCAGGCTGGATGCACCGGCCTCGCCAGAAGCGGTCACGGCAATCGACTTTCGCTCGGCGTCAGCCGCCGTTCTTGCCGGTCTTCGGCTGTTGTTCGGCGGTGGTGGCACTGTCGTCGGGCATGCCGTTCTTCAGCT
>JAEVZN010000490.1 GCA_023392205.1 Pseudomonadota bacterium | reverse complement strand
TATCCGTGGTGTCCTTTCCACTGCTTCTCGATCGCGATGTCGGCGCGGCTGCGGCCCTCATGACATCCGTGCGTGCCGTCCTTGCGAATCCCATCGTTCTTGCAGCCTGGGGTCTCATAGTCGCCGCCATGCTGGTCGCGGGCTCGCTACCCTTCTTTATCGGACTTGCCGTAGTCATGCCGGTATTGGGCCATGCCACCTGGCATCTCTACCGCAAGCTGGTGAGTGTCTAGGGTGTACAGCCCCGCAATTGCCGAAACCGGGCGTGCGGCAGCGAACGAGCGCTCCATTAAACTTCGACACAAATTGAAATGTCTGGTTTCAACGAAATCCAAGATGTCCCGGTCAGATTGCAACCATGAGAAGCAATCGACCGCTGCTGTCCAGACCGACGCGAACGCCGCCACCAGCTCTCAAGGCCGTTCCGCGAACGGTCGTCGAATATCGGCAGCGTCCGCACCGGACGCGGACACGAAGGCAGCGCGACGCTCGCCAGAGTCTCTACATCGCGCTGTCCCTGTTCGTCCTCTTCGGCCTCGTCGCCCTCGGCGGTTACGGCATTCACGCGCGGGTGCAGGTCGAGAAGCTTCGCGCCGAAGCGGCCCAACGGGAGCTTGCAGACGCGACGGGTGCCGAGCTCCGGACGGCATCGGTCCTGTTTGTTCCACGCGATGGAAATACCTGTCGCCGGCGATGGCTGGACAACGAGACCTGGCGTGTCCATGACGGCGGCGCGATCACGTGCGACGACGAGGTCACCTGGAATTCCAATCAACCGGACAACCAGCCGGATTTCGGTCAGCGGATCGATGCCGTCCGGAGCGGATTTCGGCAGAAGGGCCAATAATCTGGAATAGCTCCAATTGCCGTCGCGCGCTGTTGCCCGGATTCCCGGCGCCGCATACATCTTGCGCGTTGAACATTGGAGGAATGCCGGATGGTGCAATCGCAAGCTGTCGTCACAACGGACTCAGCAAGCCGCTATCTGCAGCAGGTCTGCAAGCACTGGAGCCACAAATTTGCGGTGGAATTCACCCCGCAGCACGGCACAATTCCGTTTTCAGAGGACCGGCGCTGCGAATTCGAGGCGGTGGACAGCACGCTGACCATGCGCATCCAGGCGGCCGACGAAGCCACTCTGGAGCGGACCCAGAATGTTGTGGTGGATCACCTCAAGCGCTTCGCGTTTCGGGAGGACCTGGGCGAGATTGCCTGGACGCGGCTATAGGCACCGCGTCCGGCCGACGTGAACAAGAAACCGACGCGTTCGGTTCATCGAAGCCTGTGGCTTCTCAGCTTGCCCCGACTGCATCGGTGACGCATTTGTTGACGTAACTGTTTCGTGCGGCGCCGTGCAATTTCTTATCATCCGCAGATTTGTTGCACATCTCCTTCGCGTCGCGCTCGCACTTGGTCATGAAGCTGGTCAGTGCTGCGCCCGCGAGTTTCTTGTTGCCCGCCTCCACCTTGCACGCAGCCGCCAGGGCACTGCTCGTCGCCAGAGCAAGAATGGCTGCGACTAGGAAAACCCTCATCGTCGATCTCCTGAAAGCGCGATTGCGGTCCTACCGGCCGAACCGAATCCGCAGGCGCTATATTATCGCCGGTTGGTGACTTGATCGGCAATTATCGGTTCGCGGCTTCGTTATGCTGCAGCGGCCTGCATCCCCAACGTACGGATCTGCGTAACCGGTACCGCGATGCCACCGTCTGGATCGTGATCGAGACCCAGCACGCGTATTATCCCGGAAGCCGGACAGAGTTCGACCGCGAGCCGCGTGTATCGGTTGTGCACCGGCGCCTCCAGCCAGCGAAACGGAACATCGCCGATCGGACCGGAAAATCCGCCCAGCGCCTCGTAACGTGCACGGCTGTTGGCAGCCGCCTCGTCGACGCTCAGCGTGAAAACCATGTCGGCACCTATTCTGGCCTCCCAGCCGTCCTGCCGGTCAAGCCAGTCATTGGCCGCGGCCGTGTCGGTTTGACGCGTCCGGAAGCCGGTTTCGGTGCGTTCGATCACGCATCGCTCTGCCGGTGCAACTCCGACCAGCGTATAGATCACCGGACGTGCGACCGGCGTCTGCTCGAGTTCTGCCCGCGCGCTGGCATAATCCGCGCAATTTTCGAAGACCTGCCGCAACAATTGGTCGGGCGGGATATGCCGCACATTCCAGGTCGCCACAGCATTCATCATGATATCGGCCGGACGCAGCCAAGGATGCCGGGTCCGGCGCCAGAGCGGCGCCTGGTTGACCGAGGCCGCGAAGCGGGCGGGTGCGCAGGCCGTAAGCGCGCCAACATAGCCCGGCCAGGTCACATTGTAGAAGTCGCCGGCCGGCCCGGCATTGAGGGCGACTTCCACGTTGCGGCCAAGGCCGGGAAACGGCCAATCGAGGGTCCGCAACAGCCAGGGCACGCCGAGTTCTTCCCGCGCCAATGCCGTACAACCCCATTGATATGAGCCATTGAGGAACCAGACCCCGCTGAAGCCCAGTGCGGCCGCGATGGCTTCGATCTCGCCCTTGTAGGGAGATTTTGAGCGGGTGAGCCAGCGGCGCGCCAGCCGGTCGAGCATGGGCAGGACTGCCGGTGTGAAGCCCGGAAAAAATTTCAGGCAATCGTCGCGTAGCGCCCGCGCCCGCCGGTGGCCCAGCGACGCATGGTGAATTGTGCCGCCTTGGCGTACATCCACGACTGGAATTTCGACAAACGCCGCACCGGCCTCCTGTAAACCGGCGGTTTCGCCGTACATCCTCGTCACTCCCACGCCAGGCTGCCCCCGAAACCAATTATCAACGGAATGGCCAATAGCATTCAGGCTGTTTCGAGACGGAGTCCAGCATATGCGACGCCGCCAGATTGGCGACAGGGAACGCGCCGTCCGCGAAGGACGGCGGGCCGTTCTGGCTGTCATCCTTCTGGTGATGGCGGGAGCCTTGCATTGGTCGGGCGGCCCGCTCATCCCCGATCTGTTCTCCCCCAAAAATCGTGCCGCAAAAGCTGTTCAACCATCGCCCGGCGAGACATTGACGACAGCATCGATCCTTATCGCGCCCCGCGAGGGCAATATTTGCGAGCGCCGGCTGATCGACAATGCGACCTGGACCATCTACCGGGACGGATATGTGAGCTGCGACGATGTGCTGTCCCGCGCGCCGCATGGAAGTGCCATCGGCACCGCCTCGCGTATCGAAGCCATCCGGGACGGCTTTTTTCAGCGCCGCTGATCGCGGTCAGCCGGCACGCGCCACCACATAGGCGACCTGCAGCAAAGCGGTCAGGTTCACCAATCCATGCAGGACAATGACCAGGATGATCGAGCCGCTTTGCCAGCGCAACCAGCCGAAGACGCATCCGAGAATGAAAATCTGCGCGATATAGAACCACTCATATTGGACATGCATCACTGCCCAGGCCGCCGAGGTGAGAATAATCGCCCCCGCAATGCCGAGCGGTGAAGCTGCATACCCGCGCAGCAGAAAGCCGCGGAACAGGAACTCCTCCGTCAGCGGCGCCGCCACCACAAGAGCCAGTGCCAGCATGGGGATATGCCCGGAGGCCTGGGCGGTCCTGTAGGCCTCGACCACGAATGTCGGCACTATGTCGCGCCCTGTCAGATAGGACGCGAGATCGCCGAGCGGCACCAGCACGACGACGACAGCAATTCCGATCAGCCAATGCACACGCGAGGGCCATCGCAAGGCCAGATATTCCGCAGCCGGCCATCGCGCCCACCGCGCCGCAACGACCAGAACGGCAATGGCCGGCGGCATCGCAACTAGCGTCGCCACCGAGATGGTCAGCGCATGCTCCGCAAGGCCTTCCAGCGTGCCGGAGGCCGCTTCGGGATCGGCGCTGACCCAGGAATACACCGCCATGGCCGCCAGGATTTGCGCCGCCATCCAGACCGCCACCGACAACAAGCCAAAGCCCGTCGACGCAAGGAAACCCCACGGACGCAGTGGCGCGCTGGCGGACGGCAATACGGATGCGGACTGAACAGGATCGGTCATGACGGATCGCGAATCGAGACGATAACCGGGATAACATGCCCCGCCGCTCGAGACGCCCCCGGACAAGCCATGCCAGCACTCATTCTGACCCTTGCCGACGCCGCAAGTCATCTGCCGGCACGCGGGGGGCTGATCGGGATCGATCTCGGCACCAAGACCGTGGGCGTCGCCGCCTCCGATCCGGATCGAAGGCTCGCGTCAGGTGTCGAAACCATCGCGCGGACGGCGTTTCAGGCCGATGCCAAAAGGCTGTTGCGTCTCGCCAGCGAACGGAACGCGGTCGGATTCGTTCTCGGCCTGCCGCTCAATATGGACGGGTCGGAGGGGCCCCGCGTGCAATCCACCAAGGCCTTCGCACGTAATCTCTCAAGACTGACGGAACTGCCGATCGCATTCTGGGACGAACGGCTGTCGACGGCCGCCGTCGAGCGTCAGCTCATCGCCGCCGATGCCAGCCGGGCCCGCAGGGCCGCCGTAATCGATCAGCATGCAGCCGCCTTCATTCTGCAGGGAGCACTTGACTTTCTGCGCAGCCGCGCGGAACGCGAAACTGGGAACGAATCCTAAAGAGAGGATGCCTGCCGGCGCACCGGCTGCCAGCACAGTCCGGGTTTCACCAAAACGGTGGTGGCGATCGGCTGTCCGTTGATGCGGGCTGTCATGCGCAGCGCCGATGTCCCTTGGGGACGCGCAAAATGCATCCTTGCGAAGCCGTAAGGACCGGCCTATAGACCCGGCTTTAATGAACATCGCGGCCACATCATCCTTCGTCCTCAGCAGCCGGCATTTGTTGGGGATCGACGGGCTTTCCCGCGACGACATCATCGGTCTTCTCGACCTGTCCGAGGA
>JAEVZN010000463.1 GCA_023392205.1 Pseudomonadota bacterium | reverse complement strand
TCGAGCGAAGTGGATACCGGTTCGCGATAAGAAAACGCGTCAATGCGAGAAGCTGGAGCCCCGGATTTGATTCCATCAGAGCCGGAACGGCTCTAGCCGGCGGCCCCGCCGTCACGCGGCAGGTATTTCGCCCAGATCGTGTCATCGCCGAGCGTCGCGACGAAGTCGCGATGCGCCTTGCGCTCGTCCTCGGTCAGGCGGGGCGGCAGCGGGACCGGCCGCTCGCGGCGGCCGAGCGCATGCACTTCGGCATTGGCGAAAGTGCCGGACAGGCTCACCAGGCTCAGCGTGGTCTGCCGGGCGCCGACCAGTTCGATATAGACCTCGGCCAGAAGCTCGGCGTCGAGCAGCGCGCCGTGCTTGGTGCGGCGCGAATTGTCGATCTTGTAGCGCAGGCACAGGTCGTCGAGCTTGTTGGACATGCCCGGATGCTTGCGTCGCGCCAGCATCAGCGTGTCGATGATGCGGTCGCGCGCGAAGAGCGGCCGCCTGGCGATCTGCAACTCCGAATTGACGAAGGCCAGATCGAAATAGCCGTTATGCGCCACCAGCGGCGCATCGCCGACGAAATCCATGAATTCGTCGGCAAAGGTGTGAAAACAGCCATGCGTTTTCAGGAAATCGATCGACAGGCCATGCACGTTGAAGGCCTCGACCGGCATGTCGCGTTCGGGGTTGCAATAGCGATGGAAAGTGCGGCCGGTCGGAAACCGGTCGAGCAATTCCACGCATCCGATCTCCACCATCCGGTGCCCCTGCACCGGATCGAGCCCTGTGGTTTCGGTATCGAAGACGATTTCACGCATGGTTTGCTTGCAGACGTCCGGTCTCGAATCAGTGTCGGGGGACCATTGTAGCAACCTGGGCCAGGATATCGCGCACCTGCGCCCGCGCCGCCTCCAATCCCTGCGAAGTATCCACGATGTAATCGGCGCGGCGGCGCTTCTCGGAATCGGGAACCTGTTTCGCGAGCAAGGCCTGGAACTTGTCCTCGGTCATGCCCGGCCGTCCCATGACCCGGGCGCGTTGCACGTCCGCGGGGGCCGTCACCACCACCACCGCATCGACAAGCTTCTCTCCGCCGGTCTCGAACAGCAGCGGAATGTCGAGAAGCGCCACCGGCGCGCCCGATGCTCGGGCTTTGACCAGAAACCGGTCGCGCATTCCGGCAACCAGCGGATGGACGATGGCTTCCAGCCGCTTCAGCGCCTCCGTATTGCCGAGCACTTCTGCACCCAATTTCTGCCGGTCGACATTGCCATCCTGCGTCGTGCCGGGAAACGCCGCCTCGATCAGCGGCGCAGCTTCGCCCTCATAGAGGGCATGCACGGCGGCATCGGCATCGTGCACCGGCACGCCTTCCTCCGCAAACATCGCCGCGGTGGTCGATTTGCCCATGCCGATCGAACCGGTCAGGCCGAGAACGATCATCGCGATTCACCCGGCCAGCACGGATTTGCGCCGCAGGAAATCCAGCAGCGGCAACAGCGGCATGCCGAGAATGGTGAAGTAATCGCCCTCGACCCGCTCGAACAGATGAATGCCCAGCGTCTCCAGCTGATAGCCGCCGACACTCTTGGTCACGGCAGGTCCGACCGCTTCGAGATATTGATCGAGATAATCGTCGGAGAAATGCCGCATGCGCAGGCGCGCGGTATCCACCACCCGGAACAGCACCGACCCGTCCTGCACCAATGTCACCGCCGAATGCAGCGTGTGGCTGTTGCCGCGCAGCATCCGCAATTGACCGCGCGCATCCTCCACGCTTTCCGGCTTGTTGAAGCGCAGCGAGCCCATGGCGAGCGTCTGGTCGGCCCCGACCACGAAGCGGGACGGCGATTTGAACGACACCACGCTGGCCTTTTCCCAGGACAGAAGCAGTGCGATCTCGTCCGGATCGCGGTTGCCGCCGAGATTGCGCTCCAGGGCGCGCTCGTCGATCTCGGCCGGGACGATTTCAATCGGGATGCCGGCCGCGCTCAGCATATTGCGGCGTGCGAAGCTTTTCGACGCAAGCACAAGCGGCGTCGGCGCGGACCAGAGCGGCATCACTCGACCGGCGCCCGGCGCTTTTCGCTTAAGAGCTGAAGCACGGCGGCGGCCGTCTCCTCAATTGAACGGCGCGACACGTCGATCAGCGGCCACTGATTGCGCGCGCACAATTTGCGCGAGAAATTGATTTCCTCGGCGACCGCCTGCCTGTCGATATACGACGCATCGTCGTGGTGAGCGTGCAAACCCAACAGCCTGTTCTGGCGGATCTGGACGATCCGTTCCGGGCTTGCGAATAGCCCCACCACGAGCGGCTTCGTCAAGCGTTCGAGCTGGGGCGGGACGGGAATTCCAGGCACCAGCGGCACATTGCCGGTCTTCACCCCGCGATTGGCCAGATAGATGGAGGTCGGCGTTTTCGAGGTCCGCGAGACGCCGATCAGCACCACATCGGCCTGTTCCAGATCCTCCACATGCTGGCCGTCATCATGCAGCATTGTGTAATTGAGGGCGTCGATCCGCTTGAAATATTCAGCATTCAGGGTGTGCTGGGCGCCGACCCGCGGTGTGGTGCTGGCGCCGAGATAGGACTGGAACACCCGCAGCACCGGCCCGAGGATCGACCGGCAGGGCAGACTCAGTTCCGCGCACTTCTTTTCCAGCCGCTCGATCAGCTCTTCGTCCAACAGGGTGTAGAGGACGATGCCGGGCGCCTCCTCGATCTCCTGCAGCACGCGGTCGAGCTGCTTCTGGCTGCGGATCAGCGGATAGACATGCTCGATCGGGGAGATATTGGCATATTGCGCGGCCGCGGCGTGGGCGACCGTGGTGAGCGTCTCGCCGGTCGAATCCGACACCAGATGAAGATGGAAGTAACTCGGATTACGCTGCGGCAAGGCGATCTACCTGAAGCTCCGGACAAGGCCGAACCCCTGCTCATCCACGGGAGGACGTGTGAAGGCCTGGGGAGAAGGCCATGCACGGGGGCAAAGTGCAAGGGCAGGAGCGGGACAGCGCGGCTTTCCGTCCACATTGCTGCCCGCGTGGACAGAATCCGCGCAATTGCCCAGACGAGCGTGGATATGAGACAAAGGCCTGGAAAGCCTCGGGAGACGGCACCCAAATGCGATGCGGATCAAGCCGTTAGAGGCTGTTGAGAAATGTGGACAGAGCCGGAGGCATAACGGGGAGATGTGGGGAAGCGGGCTCCGGTGGGCATGCTTTGCGTCATCACCAAAATCAACCGCGTAATAATAACTACAAAGCAGATTCCTTAAGATTCAGTTTAGAGGAGCGCCCGTGGCGAACGTATCTGTGAACAAACCGGTGCTGAATGTCCTGAACGGCAACCGCGAGAAGATTCCTCCCGTCTGGATGATGCGTCAGGCTGGCCGCTATCTGCCGGAATACAAAGAGACGCGGGCCAAAGCCGGATCGATCCTCAACCTGTGTTTCAATCCCGAACTGGCTGCCGAAGTAACTTTGCAACCCATCCGCCGGTTCAACTTCGACGCGGCGATTTTGTTCTCCGATATTCTGGTGATTCCTTACGCACTCGGCCGCCGGGTGGAATTCGTGACCGGCGAAGGTCCGAAACTCGATCCGATCGCCGAGCCGGAAACCGCGCAAAGCATCCGCCAGGAGGTCGATCACGGCGTGCTGGGGCCGATCTATGAGACCATCCAGCGGGTCAAGGCCGACCTGCCGCCGCATGTGACCTTTCTCGGCTTCTGCGGCGCGCCCTGGACCGTTGCGACCTATATGATCGCCGGTCACGGGACTCCCGATCAGGAACCGGCGCGGCTGTTCGCCTACCGGCATCCGGAGGCGTTCGACGCGCTGATGCAGGTGCTGGTGCGCGCCTCGTCGGAATACCTGATCCGGCAATTGAAGGCCGGCGTCGATGCCGTGCAGATTTTCGACACCTGGGCGGGTATTCTGCCGCCGGAGGAATTTGCCCGCTGGAGCATCGCGCCGACTCGGCGGATCATCATGGCGGTGCGCGATGCCATTCCGGACGCCAAGATCATCGGCTTTCCGCGCGGCGCGGGGTCGGGGCTCGAGCGCTATGTCACGGAACTGCCGATCGATGCCGTCGGTCTGGACTGGATGATCGACAAGACCTTTGCCCGCGAACGCATCCAGAGCCGAAAGCCGGTGCAGGGCAATCTCGATCCGGTGGCCCTGATCGCCGGCGGCGAGGCGCTGGACCGCTCGGTCGATGCGGTCATGCGCGCCTTCTCGGACGGGCCGTTCATCTTCAACCTCGGCCACGGCATCACCCCGCAGACCCCGATCGCGCATGTGGAACGGATGCTGAAACGCGTGCGCGGGTGACCTTATTGGCTGGATCGATACGATGACATTGCCGTGTGAGCGCGTGGCCCTGGTCTCCGGGCTCGCGTGTTGCGCACGCGCCCCGGAATGACCAATGCTCTACCTCTGGCTCAAATCCTTCCACATCATGGCGATCATCGCCTGGATGGCCGGCATGCTCTATCTGCCGCGGCTGTTCGTCTATCATTTCGAGGCGGAGGCGGGCTCCAAGCAATCCGAGACCTTCAAGGTCATGGAACGGCGCCTTTACCGGGCGATCGTGACGCCGGCCATGATCGCCGCGTGGATTTTCGGATTATGGGTCGCCTATGAGGGCGGCTGGCTGATGTCGGGCTGGTTTCACGGCAAGCTGCTGCTGGTTCTGGCGATGACCGGCGTACATGGCTTTCTCGGTGCCCAGGTGCGCGCCTTTGCCGCCGACAAACGCCCCTATAGCACGAGATTTTTCAGGATTATCAACGAAGTGCCCGCCGTCCTGATGGTCCTGATCGTGCTGCTGGTGGTCATCAAGCCGTTCTGATACGAACTTGTCCCGGCGGCATTGCGCCACGCCACTTGCGGAATCGCGGGCATCCCCGTATCTTGAAGTCATCCCCCCGAACGCAGGCGGATGCCGGTCAGCGCCATCGGTGATTCCCGACAGCGCCAGCATCGGCCGAGGCTAAAGGCCCGTTGGTTCACGACTTTCCGGCACGATCTCCCCGGCTCAGACCTGCGAACTCCTCTCTCCTAATCCGCTGCCGCTGTTTCAGATTTTCTGTCTGGCGCCGGTGGACACATCCAAGGACTACCCCCGATGCGGGAAGTAAAGCTTCAAGACCTCAAGACCAAGAATCCGGTCGAACTCCTTTCCTTTGCCGAAGAGCAGGAAATCGAAAACGCCAGCACGATGCGCAAGCAGGAGCTGATGTTCGCGATCCTCAAGCAATTGGCCACCCGCGAGGTCGACATTGTCGGCGAAGGCGTGGTCGAGGTGCTTTCGGACGGCTTCGGCTTCCTCCGTTCGCCGGAGGCCAATTACCTGCCCGGCCCCGACGACATCTATGTCTCGCCTTCGCAGATCCGCAGGTTCGGCCTGCGCACCGGCGATACGGTCGAGGGCCATATCCGCTCGCCGAAGGAAGGAGAGCGCTATTTTGCGCTGCTCAAGGTCAGCACGATCAATTTCGAAGATCCGGAAAACACCCGGCACAAGATCAACTTCGACAACCTGACGCCGCTTTATCCCGACGAGCGGCTGAAGATGGAACATGACGACCCGACCAAGAAGGATCTGTCGGCGCGTGTGATCGATATCGTGGCGCCCATCGGCAAGGGCCAGCGCGCCCTGGTGGTCGCCCCGCCGCGCACAGGCAAGACCGTGCTGCTGCAGAACATCGCGCACGCCATCACCGCCAATCATCCCGAATGCTATCTGATCGTGCTTCTGATCGACGAGCGTCCGGAAGAAGTCACCGACATGCAGCGTTCGGTGAAGGGCGAAGTGGTCTCCTCGACCTTCGACGAACCGGCCACGCGTCACGTCGCCGTCGCCGAAATGGGGATCGAGAAGGCCAAGCGCCTGGTCGAACACGGACGCGACGTGGTGATCCTGCTCGATTCGATCACCCGCCTCGGCCGCGCCTACAACACGGTTGTGCCGTCATCCGGCAAGGTGCTGACTGGCGGTGTCGATGCCAACGCGTTGCAACGGCCGAAGCGCTTCTTCGGCGCTGCGCGCAACATCGAGGAAGGCGGTTCGCTCACTATCATCGCCACCGCGCTGATCGATAGCGGTTCGCGGATGGACGAAGTGATCTTCGAAGAGTTCAAGGGCACCGGCAATTCCGAACTCATCCTCGACCGCAAGGTGGCCGACAAGCGCACCTTCCCGGCCATGGACATCACCCGGTCCGGCACCCGCAAGGAAGAGCTGCTGGTCGAGCCGCAGGTTCTCAAGAAGATGTATGTGCTGCGTCGCATCCTCAATCCGATGGGCACCATGGACGCGATGGACTTCCTGCTCGACAAGCTGCGCAACACCAAGAGCAATGCCGAATTCTTCGAGAGCATGAATACCTGAACGCGTTGCGTTCCACGATAAGCTGCGAAAGGCCGGGCCGGTTGCCCGGCCTTTTTCCTGCGCGGACTTAAGCGTTGCGTATCGGATCGGTGATAAAGCTGGCGGTCGCGGCCGGTGAGGCATTGTGGTAAAATTCTGTGTCCGGCATTTCGGCCGATAATATATTGACCGTTATGTTCAGAAGCGACCTGGAGTTTGCATCATGGGCCGCGTCCTGTTTCCCGATCGCGCGATTCCGGCGCGGCTGATCCGCGGATGGCTGGTTTTTGTCACTATCGCCGCGCTTGTTTTTCTGACCGATACACCGATCAAAGCCGACGATCGGGACCTGTGCAGCGGCACATCCGGCACCGCCGAGACGCGCGTGCAGGCCTGTACCCGGCTGATCGCACAGGGCCTGCTGCAAGGCACGGACCTCGCCGACGCCTATCATTACCGGGGCTACGAATTCTTCTACAACCTCCAGGATTACGATCGGGCCATCGAGGACTTCACCGAATCGTTCAGGCGCAATCCGAAAGCGATCAACTCGGTGATCCGGCGCGGCGACATCTATCTTCACCGCGCGGAATATGACCGGGCGATTGCCGATTTCACGAGCGCGCTGAACCTCGATGCCAGGCATATCGAGGCGCTGGCGAGTAGGGCCGGCGCCTACATAAAGAAAAAAGACTTCGGACGGGCGGAGTCCGATCTTGCTGCAGCGTTGAAGATCGATGCCAAAGCGGCCTACACACACGCCGTCCAGGGCGATCTGCATTTCGACCGCAAGGACTACGAGCGCGCCGCTGCATCCTATCGCGCCGCTTTGCGCGACAATCCCGACTACACGCATGTCCATGCCGCGCTCGGCAACACGCTTTTTCATCGCAAGGATTATGCGCAGGCCTTGTCGCATCTGGACCGCGCTTTGCAACTCGACGGCGATCTGGAATACGCCTATTCGGCGCGTGGCGATGTGCATCTG
>JAEVZN010000415.1 GCA_023392205.1 Pseudomonadota bacterium | reverse complement strand
CCGTTCGATCCGCGGCTGATCCTGCGCATCGCGCCGGCCGTGGCCCGCGCGGCCATCGAGTCGGGCGCGGCCACGCGGCCCTTCGGCGATTTCGAGGCCTATAATGAACGCCTGAACCGTTTCGTATTCCGCTCCGGCTTCATCATGAAACCGGTCTTCGCCCGCGCCAAGGAAGAGCCGAAGCGCATCATCTATGCGGAGGGCGAGGACGAACGGGTGCTGCGTGCGACACAGGTCGTGGTCGAAGAAGGACTCGCGCAGCCGCTTCTGATCGGCCGCCCGGCCGTGGTCGAGGCGCGCCTTGAGCGTTACGGCCTGTCGATCCGGCCGGGCCGCGATTTCACATTGATCAATCCCGACGACGATCCGCGCTACCGCGAATATGTCGCGGCCTATGTGGAGGCGGCCGGCCGCCGCGGGATCACACCCGATGCCGCGCGCACCATCGTGCGCACCAATGCGACGGTGATCGCTGCGCTCGCCGTGCGGCTGAAACTTGCCGATGCGATGATCTGCGGTCTGGAGGGGCGTTACATGGCACATCTGAAAAATATCCGCGATGTAATCGGCCTCGCCCCCGGCGTGCGGGAATTCGCGGCTTTGTCACTCGTGATCACCGGCAAGGGTGCATATTTTCTGGCTGACACCCAGGTGACACCGGAGCCCGATGCGGAGGCCGTCGCCGACATGGCCATCCTCGCCGCGACGCATGTCCGCCGGTTCGGCTTGCAGCCGAAAATCGCGCTCCTGTCGCATTCGGATTTCGGATCGTTCGACAGCGCATCTGCCGCTAAGATGCGCAAGGCGCTGGTCTTGGTGCGCGAGCGTCAGCCCGATCTGGAGATCGAGGGCGAAATGAACGGGGACACGGCGCTAAGCCCGGCGATCCGCGAGCGGGTGTTTCCGCATTCGCGGCTCAAGGGCGAAGCGAATGTCCTGATCATGCCCAATCTCGATTCCGCCAACATTGCCTATCAGATGACCAAAGTGCTGGCAGATGCGCTTGCCGTCGGACCAATCCTGATCGGCGGCGCGCTTCCGGCGCATATCCTGACCCCGTCCGTGACCGCGCGCGGTGTCATCAACATGACGGCGCTTGCTGCAGTCGAGGCGCAGGCCACGCACTAAGCCGTCGGGCAGCGAGGCCGAATTCATTCCTTGCCGGAGAGCTAGGCCAAAGGCCGACCGAAATTACGGTCTTGTTGACCATAACGGCGGCGAGTTCCATCAAAACAGCGTAGCGTCTGTCTGCTGCGGTGCGCTTAAACCGGCCTTTACGACAATTCGCCACCATGTCGGCGTATTGCGTCGAGGCCTGTCCGTTTGCTCCCCGAACCACGAAAGCTGATTGCTGCGGCGATCGGAGTCCTCCTTGCGGGCCTGCCGATGCTCGCGCTCGATTACTGGGTCGAGGGATTGATCAGAAAGCAATCCGCGAGCGAGGTCGACACCTTTGCGCGCCGCTCGGTCAATCTTGCCGAAGCGCGGCTGGATGCAACACTGACGGCTCTGAACGGACTTGCGAAAGCTGGGATCAATGGCTGCCAACCCGAGCAGGTCGAAGCGCTCAGACAGGCCAATCTTTCGCTCGGCTGGGTCAAGCAGATGGCGGTCCTTGGTCCTGCAGATCAGCCGCTTTGCAGTGATCTCGCGTTACCCCTTTCGCCTGCAAAGGTGATCGCATCGCGTGCGGTCTCCGGATCGCAGGCCGTGATCGAGGTGGTGCGGATCGGCGATCATGGCAAGCCGATGGTGCGACTGCGCCGGCCGATCCTGCCCGGGCCGGATTCGCTGTCGGCGCTCTTTTCTTCGGAAGCTCTGGTGGCCCCTCTCGTGGTTACGGGGCGAAACACGGGTTACGGTCAGCTCGCTCTACTCGACGGGACGGTGATCGAGGAGGCCGGGCGGCGGCCGCCCGACAGCGAATCGCTGTGGGCACTCGACCGCAATTCGCGTGTATCGGATCGCTTCGGATTGCGCGTGACAACCTTGTCGCCGCAAGTGGATGTCGCGACGCTTGCCGGATTGCGCGATATCGCGACCGGCATGACGGCGCTATTCGCGCTGGTGTTGTTCGGTTTCGCGCTGGTGTTGAGCCGGCGCGAGTCCGGCAGTCCCGCTGATGAATTGCGGCGCGCCCTGAACGCCGGCGAGTTCATTCCCTATTATCAGCCGACTGTGGATATCACGAGCGGCAAACTGCGCGGCGCCGAAGTGCTGATGCGCTGGAAAACGCGCGATGGCACCATCGTTGCACCGGCGAATTTCATTCCACTGGCGGAATCGAGCGGGCTTATTCTGGCCATGACGCGCAGCCTGATGCGTCAGGTCGTCGCCGATCTCGGACCGGTCTGTGCGGCGCGTCCGAAGATGTCGATCGGCTTTAATATCACCGCACGACATTTCGCCGACGACAAGATCCTGCGCGACCTGCGTTCCATCTTCGATCTCTCGCAACTCCGCTATTCGCAGGTCGTGCTGGAAGTCACCGAACGCCAGCCGCTTGAAAATCTCAATCGCACCCGCCGGGTGATCGCCGCCATGCAGGACATGGGCGTGCGGGTGGCCATCGACGACGTCGGCACCGGACATGGCGGCTTGTCCTATATCCTCAAGCTCGGTGCCGACATCATCAAGATCGACAAGATGTTCGTGGATGCGCTTGGTCACGACAACCGGTCGTCCACCATCGTGGAAACGCTGGTCGATCTGGCGCACAGCATGCGCATGGAAATCGTGGCCGAAGGGGTGGAGACTTTCGAGCAGGTGATCGCGCTGCGCGAGCGTGGCGTCAGGCTGGCGCAGGGTTATGTATTCGCGCCGCCCTTGCCGGCGTCGTCGTTTCTGAGTCTCGTGGAGGCGATCGATCCGCGCAAGGAGAGTTCCGAAACGGATGAGCAAGCGGATTGCGAACCGGACTTCGCAAAGCCGCGCGCAGCCGCGGCAGCCTGAGTGGCGCGGCCGCTGCGGCAATTTTCGACTGGCGCCACGGAACCGGGACGGATATGCGCATATGTGGCAGTTACCTGCAGGATAGCTGCCGGTGCCTCACGTTTGCCATCGCAACGGCGCAAGGCTCGCGTTCACCCTAAGCATCAACCCGGCTCCCGAATCCATGAAATTTGCTGCATTCGCTCTGCTCGCGTCGCTGGCGTTGTCATTGCCGGCCTCCCTGTCCGCTCCCGCGCATGCGCAGAAGGCGCCGCAGGCCTCTGAGACCCTGCTCGAAAATGCGCAGATCCGGGTTCGCGAATTGCGGCTCGCTCCGGGCGCCAATCTGGCGGCGGAAGCCCGGCCGAATACGTTTCTGTATGCGCTGACCGACGGCTCCATCGTGTTCACGCCGCCCGGCCGGAAGGGCTACGAATTGACCTTCAAGGCTGGCGAAGCACTCTGGTTACGATCGCAGGAAACGGCGACAGCCAACGAAGGCGACGCCGAGGTGCGCGCGCTTGTGGTGGAAATCCGCGGACGCGCGCCGGCCGCCCGTAAGGGCCGTCCGGCCAAGTCCAAACCGGCGCCGAAATCCGCGCCGAAGGCGGCCCCCAAAACGGCTCCCAAATCCTGAGGCGCAGCTGCGCCCCAGGCGCCTCGCATCCATTTTTTTTTGCGCCGGATGTCACGACAGACTGGCGTAGTTAATGCATTATTGTCGATCGGGACGCCCCGATGACGCTGTTGTCGTCCGCGATCCCGGAGACGACCGCACATGAGTATCCTGTATGTGATCGGACGCGTGGCCTTCGTCCTGATCTTCATCCTGTCCGGCGCGCGCAAATTGATGGATATCCCCGGCACGGCCGAGGCCATCGGCGGCAAGGTCGTCCTACCGGATCTCCTGTTGACCTATACGCCGCAGCTCGAAGCAGCGACCGGTATGACAACGCCAACGATGCTGGCAATCCTCGTGGGGGTCGTGGAGGTGGGGGCGGCCCTGCTGATCGCCGTCAATCTCTGGGCGCGCTTCGGCGCTGTGCTTCTGATCATTTTTACCGTTGCGACAACCTATTATTTTCATCCCTTCTGGGCCATGTTCGACGCCGAACGCGAGGCCAATATGATTCATGCGATGAAGAACCTGTCGCTCATCGGTGGCCTGGTGATCATTTTCGTGCTCGGTCCCTGGCGTCCTGGCGTCGCCGAGCAGTACGAAGACGAGCCGCGCCTGCCGTAACGAGAAAATGGAGACCAGCCATGTCCGCCAAATTCACCTATCCTGTGCTCGCGCTCATGGCCGGCCTGCTGGTGACCGGCTACGACGCCGCACAGCCTGCAGAGGCGCGGAGCGGATCCGCGCCCTGGTGCGTACGGGCCTATGATGGCGGTACGGAATGCTTCTATCTGTCGTTGGCGCAATGCCGGACGGCGGTGTGGGGAACCGGTGGCGACTGTGCCGTCAATCCGCGCTACACCGGCGACCCGTACCAGCCTGGACCGCGTCCGCGACGCGGCTACCGCTGATCGCGCTGCCGTTCGATTCTCCTGCGATTTTCGAGTGAAAGAGGGCGGCCAACGCGGCCGCCCAAGTCTGCTACGCCACGCGGGAGGAACCCAGTACCGGGGCGATACCGCTGTCCTGAGCCTTCGTCGTTGGGACGATGCTCTCGACTGGCGGCCCCATGTGTCAGCGTGCGAGAGAGCCAAGTCGAATTCCACAGAGAGCATCGCGCGTTTGCGACGATTCGTCACCCCCAACCTGATACCTTATTGGGCAAATCTATGCGCAAGCCCGATTCCACTCAACACTGCGGCAGTCCGGCAACAAAACGCCGGGCGTTGCGCGGCGTTTCGGCAGTCTGGATGTCGGATAAACGTCAGTCGACGGTGCGAACGACACTCGCGGTCGGTCGCTGGCTGACCGTCGGCAGCTTCTGGTCCTTCTTCACCAGCTCGTCATAGGCGGCGATCGTCTGCACTTTGTCCTTGGCGCGCATATGCACGACCTTGAAGCCGTTGTCCTTCAGTTCCTTCAGCAATTGCGGGACCGCCTCGGCGGTCTGCGGCTGAAAATCGTGAAGCAGCACAATGCCTTTACCGGTCTTGTTCAGTTTCGACATCACCGTCTTCACGACCTGCTCCGGACGGCGCGCCTTGAAGTCAAAGGAATCGAGGTCTGTGGAAAACATCGCGATGTTGCGCTCGCCGAGATAGGTGACGAGTTCGGGCGGGTGGCGGAGCGCCGGAAAGCGGAAGAAGGGGGCGGGGGCCTGGCCCAATGACAGGGCGACGGCGCTGACGCCCTTTTCGATCTCGTCCTTGGCCTGATCGGCCGTTGTGCCCTTGCGCGCCAGATCGCGATGCGACCAGGTATGGGTGCCGATGGTATGCCCGGCGTCATGCACCTGCTTCAGGATTGTCGGATAATAGGTAGCGTGCTTGCCGATAATGAAGAACGTGGCCTTTACGCATTGCTCTTCGAGCGCCTTGAGTACGGCCGGTGTGTGAACCGGCCAGGGGCCGTCGTCGAACGTCAGCAGGACTTCGCGATCGCGCAGAAAATCATGTTGCTTGAAATGCTCGAAGCCGAAACCGGGCCCGACGGTGGTGTCTATTTCCACCGTCCGCGAGATGCACAGGGCGTCCGGATTGGCACAGGCAGCTGCAGCCGGAGATCCGCCGCTCTGCGCCAGGGCTGTGCCGCCCAGAAGCGTCGCGGAAACAAGAGCCATGCCGGCGAAACAAGCGCGCATGATCGACCCCCTCAAGAAATGCTGGCGGACGGCCTCTGTCCGCGGTTCCATATGGAAAGACCGGTTGATCTGCCGAGTCAACGAACGACACCACAATACCAGTGGGCAAGCGGGAATGTGGTTACTTGTGACCCGCACGTCACGGCGCAAGTGACTGATTTCGGGACGGTCTTCGGCCAATGGCCAAACGACCGCTGTCAGGCCGCCGCCAATTCGCGCTCGATGGCAACCACGATACGGGCATCGCCCGGATCGATTGCTGAGCCGAAACCTGCGATCAGCGTGCCTTCGCGACCGACCAGATATTTGTGAAAGTTCCAGCGCGGGACTTCCGAGGGCCTCTGCAACGCGGCCCATCGGTAGAAGGGATGCGCCTGCGCGCCGCGTACCGAAACCTTGGCGGCCATCGGAAAACTCACCCCGTGCCGATGCGCGGTGTGATGGATGTCGTCCGCGCCGCCAGGCTCCTGTCCGCCGAAATCGTTCGAGGGCACGGCCAGGATGAACAATCCGCGATCGCGATAGCGGCCCCACAACGTCTCTAGGCCCGCATATTGCGGCGTGAATCCGCAAAGCGAGGCGGTGTTGACGATCAGCATCGGCCTGCCGGTATGTTCGGACAAGAGGATGTCCCGCCCGTTGAGACCCCGAAACGAGAACATATTGGCGGTCGCAAGGCTGACCCCGCCGGGCGAAGCCATCGCGGGCAGGGGCATGACCAAGAGGCCTGCGGCTGACAGGAACTGGCGGCGGTCGAGCATGCTGGAACCTCCGCAAATGTTCTAGCCACCCCGTGCGTGACGGCGAATGCACATGCGCGTGAGCAGCATCTTTCTTTACGACCCCGAAACCCCAGATGTGTCAGGAACTTGTACTGCGCGCGATGCGTTTCGCAGCAGGCTTGCAAGTCTTCTCCCGTCCAGTCGGCAGGTTGGTTGTTGTGTTCAACATGTTCCGTGCGTCATTCGATGGTGCGTTGCCAGCGCGAAGTTACCGTGTCGGCCGGATCGCTGCGGTGGTTCTGGTCGCCGGGACGATAGCCGGGGGCGGCATCGGTGCATTGGTTGCCCTGCATCTGGGGTCGCATTCGTTGAACCAATGGGTGAATGCGCAGGAGGGCGATGTTCCGTTGGCCGTCGTGCCGAAGGAGAACCCGAGCGCAACCGATGGCATGGCGTCGCGTGAAAATTCTGATGTTCCCGAGGCGGCTCCGGCGATAGCCGAAAAAGCGAACGCGAAGACCGAACTGCTGAATGATCCTGTTGCTTCGGTGTCTGCGGACGTCACGTCGAGCACCCTTCACGACGTTCCTCTCCCGACCATGCGCCCGGCTGTTGCGGATGCCGCACCGGCGGCACAGCCGGTCGCGCGTGCACCCGCGCGCAAAGCGAAACGTATGTCCGAGGCGCAGCGCCGTGCTGCGCAGCAACGCCGCGAAATCCTGCGCAACGAGCGCGCTGTGCGGCGCTGGATGGAAAATTCGCGTGCCGAGCGGCGCGGGCCGTTCGACGACGGGATCTTTCAGCGTATTCGCTAGGTCGGTCCCGAATGCAGAAGCGCCGCCCAATCACGAGCGGCGCTTTGCATTGAACCCAACGTTTGAAAGCGATCAGTGGCAGTTCGCAGTACGCTTGTAGCCGTAGCTCGCATAGGCCTTGCGGACCGGGCGCTCGACGAATTTCGGCTCGACGAATTTGGGATGAACCGGGTTTGCCTCGACGAATTTCGGCGCCTTCGATTTGGGTGCGGGATCGACGATCGGCGCTTCCGCATTCGGGGCCGGGGTTTGCGTCTCTTCCTCGTCGGGCGTCGCTTCGGCGACCTGCTGGCCTGTCGGGGCTGTGGTAGCCGCAGGCTGCGCCACCTGGGCGACTTGTCCGGGTGCAGGCAGCACCTGAATCTGACGGGTGGGGCCTTGCTGGGCCTGGGCGGCGGTGGCCACAACGGCCAGCATCAAAGCGGCGAGAGCGGACTTGGTCAGCATGGTCATGGCCTTCTTTTCCTGGATGAAGTGGCGATAACCATCAGTCGCGCGCGGCCGGAAACGGGTTCAGGCGCCGAGTGCTTTTCCTGGAAAATCAGACATTCCAGGCTCGGCTCACAAGCAATCGTGAAATCGTGGCTTTAGGGCTTTGGAACCCGGACTGGTAAAATCAGATGTGTCAGGGAGCGAATCGCAAATGAAAAAGCTTGCAGTCTTTGCCGCAATCGCCGTCACCACGAGCCTCATGTCTGTCTCGGGCGCGTCTGCGCAGCGCGATTCGCCATGGTGCATCATCACGGGCGGACGTTCGGCCGGTACAATGAGTTGCGGCTTCAACAGCTTTGCCCAATGCATGGCGACCCGTATTGGCACTGATATGTGCGTGCGCAATCCGCGCTGGGACGATGCGGGACGCGTCCGACGCTGACCGGGTGGATGCTGACCCGAAGCCCTTTTTCGCCGAAAATTTGCACCTATCTGTCGCGCACCCGATGGAGGCGTGACGATGATGGCGATGCGATGGGGCCTTGCGGCCCTGATTTGGAGTGCGGTGCTGGTTCTGGGGCCGGGGGCCGCTTTGGCAGCGGACGAGCCGGACCTCATTTTCAAGCGCTCCACCGTGTTCAAGTGGATATCGCCGAACGACAAGCTTGCCACCTACGCGCTTGACGATCCCGGCGTCGACGGCGTCGCCTGCCATTTCACGGTGCCCGAGCGCGGCGGCTTCAAAGGCTGGCTCGGCCTCGCCGAAGAAGTCTCCGACATCTCGCTGGCCTGCCGGCAGATCGGTCCGATCGCGATCAAGGCCAAATTCGAACAGGGCGAAGATGTATTCCGCGCGCGGCGGTCGTTGTTCTTCAAGAAAATGCAGATCGTGCGCGGCTGCGACGAGAAGCGGAACGTCCTCGTCTACATGGTCTATTCGGACCGCATCATTGAAGGCTCGCCGAAAAACTCGACCTCCAGCGTACCGATCATGCCCTGGGGCGGGACCGCCGACGTGGTGCGCTGCGCCGACTTCGTCAGCAGGTAAGCGCGGTCAGTAGCGCGATCCGCCGCCGTAATAGCCGCGATAGCCATCATCGTAGCCGCCGCGTTCATAGCGCGGGCGATAGCCATAATCGCGCTCGTGATAATAGCGGGGCTTCGGCTTGGCCACGGGCTTGGCCTTGAGCGGCTTGTCCACCACGGGCTTGAACGGCGCGGCCTTCTCGGCAGACGGCGGCTCATCGGCAGGTACCGCAGCCACCGGCGGGGTGTCCTCGGCCGGCTCAGGCGCGGCCTGCTGCTGACGGCGTGGCCGCCGACGCTGCGGAGGCGGCGCATCTTCGGTCGGTGCGGCCTGAGCCGGTGCGGCATCGTCCGGCGTTGCTGCGGCGTTGGCCGGAGCCGCGTTCGCTGTTGGCACCTGTGCGCCCGGCGCGGGCAGGACCTGAATCTGCCGCGTCTCGCCCTGCGCCGCGGCCATGCGAGGTCCGGCGACAATGAAGACCGCGGCGAGCGCGGTCAGCATCGCAATCTTCGGCAACATGCCGGACAGATTGCATGACGGTACGTTGAGCGACATCACCTTCTCCTTCATGGAAAGACGTGTCTGTGTCAGTCGCGGCGGCGCTGTCCCGCGTTCACCGGAAGATGCTTGTTATCGGCAGGCGACGGAGATGGGACGAGAACGCGGGGAATTGTCCCGCAATCGCGCCCCAAAACACAATCACGATTTCAGGATGATGCGATAGGCCGGTTGCGCATATCCAGCGCCAGCAGGAGAGCGCCAAAGACCGGGACGAGGATATCGGTCCAGAAAATGACCCCGGCATTGCCGGGCGCAAAATTTCCTGCCGTGATCATCTGGTAGACATGCCCGCCGGCGGCGCCGAGCAGAAAGATCGACGGCCCGATGACGGCCGCCCGCCGCAATCCAGCGCTGCCGCGAAAGGCCAGAAATCCGACCACCGCAAATCCTAGACTGGCAAAGCCGACCTCGGCCTGGAACGGGCTGTCGGGCCAGCCGATGAACCGGGCCGCCATCTCGCCGAAAAACACATGCATCACGAAATTGTAGAAGAAGCTGACGCCGATCGAGAAGAAGAGGAACCAGGCCAGCAGCGCTTCGACGATTGCCGGACCCTCGCGCGGTCCGGGGTGGCGCCATAGCTCAAGCCCAGACGCGACGAGGCCGATCACCAGAAAGGTCAGGGTAAAGTTCGACAATGCAAAGCGGATTGCGGTCTCGATCATGGGCCTGGAAACCGTTCGGCAAGTCGGGGTCAGGGGAATCGGGTGGACTTGGCAGCGTAACCGAACACGCCCATATTTGCGCACATGAGCGACAACATGAGCGATACAGCCACCAAGTCCTATCCGGTGACCCGCACCGACGCCGAATGGCGTGCGCTGCTCACCCCTGAACAATATTACATTATGCGCGAGCACGGTACTGAGCGACCGGGAAGCTGTGCGCTGAATTTCGAGAAGCGCGCCGGTGCTTTTTCCTGTGCCGGCTGCGGACAGGAATTGTTCATTTCCGGCACCAAGTTCGAAAGCGGAACCGGGTGGCCGAGTTTCAACGATCCGGTTCCGGGATCGGTTGAAACCACGGAAGATTCCAGTTTCGGCATGGTGCGGACCGAAGTGCATTGCTCGCGCTGCGGCAGCCATCTGGGGCATGTGTTTCCGGACGGCCCGCCGCCGACCGGTCTGCGCTATTGTATCAATGGCGTGGCGATGAATTTCGAGCCGAAGGCCTGAGGCTAGGACATCGGCCGGTTCCGTCACGGAATCGGTCGGCGTGAGAGCGAGGGGAAGGGCGCCGATATGCCGGGCGAAACCTCACGCGAGATCGGCCGTGTCTACGCTCCGCGTGGGCCGTGGAGCGACGACATCATGCCCGGCGAT
The DNA here is from genome assembly GCA_023392205.1 of Pseudomonadota bacterium. Taxonomy (GTDB): domain Bacteria; phylum Pseudomonadota; class Alphaproteobacteria; order Rhizobiales; family Xanthobacteraceae; genus Pseudorhodoplanes. The sequence goes on along the minus strand of JAEVZN010000415.1, from coordinate 143 downwards.
CCGGCCGACGAGGCCCTGTTCGAAAGCCGCCCGATCCCTGCCGATGCCTGGGAGGCATTCGAGAATTCTCCGCTTTGTGCGCATCTGCATGGCCTGCCGCATCAAGGTATCATCGGCTCCTATGAGGAATTCTGGTTCAAGCC
>JAEVZN010000385.1 GCA_023392205.1 Pseudomonadota bacterium | reverse complement strand
ATCCTATCGGGTCTGACCTTGGCGGCAATCGGGCATGGCCGCGCAATGTATGCGGGCTATTCGTCGCTTGTTGCCGAGGCCGGTTCCGGCTGCGCCCCGCCCTGAGCCTGTCCTGCTGCGCTGTCGTCGCCCAGCGCCTCGCCGCGCCCGCCGATCAGATGCTCGTAAGATGCGACCAGTGTCATATACGGATTGACCCGCACCCAGCCATCGCGGGTCGGCACCAAGATCTCGAAATGCAGATGCGTGCTGGTCAGGCCGGGTCTGCGGCTGAAATTGCTTACGGTGCCGATCGGCTCGCCCTCCGCCACCATGCGGCCGCTCTCGATGCCATCCTTGTCGAGATGACGCGGATGCATGTGCAGATGACGGAAGCGCAGCCGCTCTCCGTCTGCATTGGTGACCAGAAAGAATGAGTTCTGCCAGTCCTCGCGCTGAATCATGCCGTCGCGCGCGGCGACGACCACATCGTGGTTCACCTTGCAAGTGATTTGCTTGCCATCCGGGACGCAGGACGCACCGCGGATATCCTGTCCCTGATGTCCGAGACCGGCCGGACACTGGCCGACAAAGAAATGCCGGCGTTCGCAGAAATTGTCGCGCCAGGGATGCACGGCCGGATCAAGGTCGGCTGCACCGGCCGCAGCCGCACGCCGCTCCGGATCGCGCCTGCGGAAAGCTTCCGAATTCACATAGGCCGGGGCTTGCGCCAGCGGGAAGCGGATTCGCGCATAGACATGCGGGTCCGGGTCGCCGTCAGGCGCACGCATGGCGGTCTTGGGAATGAGTTGGCCCGGCGTGTGATAGGCGAAAGCATCGGACATGCCCGAGGGACGATCCAATGCAACAGGTTGCGGCTTTTGTGCTGTGATCTGTGGATTTCCGCCCACCAGTCGTAGCGCCTGCACGAAACGTGTGCCGATGCGGTCGGCATTGCGGCAAGAGAGCCGTTTGCGGCGCTGCGCGCCGTTGAAGCACTGGATCGCAACGACATAGGAAATCCCGTAGCGCTCGAAGCTGTAATGCAGCGTGCTTTCGAGGATCTGCTTGCGCAGGCCCGGAAAATTCCGGCCGAGGGCGCCCGTGGACATCCGGATCGCGCCTTTGGGAGCGGGCAATTCGTAATGCAGGTTGAACCCCGAGATCAGCACCATGACGGGATTGGCGAAGTTGATGTCGCCCAGATCGGGGTGATCCTGCAACGACAGCGAGAAGGCCGCGTCATAGCCGGTGGGGCCGGCGAACACGAACCGTGTCGGCGCGAATCCGAACGTGTAGGAATCGACCGGGCCAGCCGCATCCGTCGCGACTTCGTGCGCGTAGTCTGCAAGCGCAAAGGGCAGCAAAACCGGGACGGGGCTTTTCGCTATTTCCGGAAACACCGTCGCCGTAAGCGCGGTCGCGCCGGCCAGAACGTCGTCGCCGGGCGCGGGCAGGGACATGGCGCCGAGAGCATGACGGGCCTCATCCCAATCGGGCTGATACTGGATCTGTCGCGGAAACGGCCAGGTGTCATCCCGTGCCGACTGCGCCGAAGCTGTCGTAGCATTCGCGCAGATCCCGATCAGGAGCGCGGCGAAAACATGTCGGTGCTGGGCTGCAAAGCCAATCAAGGCAAATGATCCGCAAAATTCCTGTTGAGCGAACATTTGCCGTAACGTTGCCGAGCGCAAGCGCAAACCACAAAAAAGGCCGTGAGATTGAGATGCTCACGGCCCATAAGCTGGAATCGCCTGCAAGGGATAGAACTCTCAAGCCTATTTCTTTTGGGCTGGCTGACTGGCATCCGGCGGACAATCGGTGCGCGCTTCAACGGCTTTTCCGTCTCTTTGCACAGTCGGTGCAGCGGAATTCTGATGGCCCTCTGCGGATGGCAGAATGGCACTTTTCTCGACCGCCATCGCATCCGAACCGGTGCCTGTAGTGGTGCCGGCAGAGGCGGGCGGACACGTGGTCAGATCCTTGTTCGCATCGCCATTTTGTACCGTCTGAGCGAAGGCAGCACCGGATGCCATGCAAAAGGCAACGGTCATTGCTGTGAGCAGTCGCATGCGTGTCTCCAGTGAAATAATCCAATGAACTGACGAGAGCTTCGATCAGTTGTCTCCGGCGATGGCCAGTGGCGTATCGGCGCTACAACGCGTTGGTGAGTTGAGAGTTCCATTCGCGTGAGCGGCATTCGCGGACGTCAATTGCATGGGGCAGTCGCGACACGCGATCTTGCTCGTGACGGAACCATCGGGGCCAAGGGCGGTTGGTTTCGGAGTTCGCCGACCGCGTGCCACTGCCCGCAAAGACGCCCCCCATAAAGGAGACTGCAATGTCCAATATCGATCCCAACCGACCCGACCTCGACCCCAATCGCCCCGCATCTGATCCGCGCCGTCCCAATGTTACCGGCGCGCGCCACGATGCGGCTGGTGGCTTCAATTGGAGCTGGATTCTGGGCGGTATCGCCGTTGTCGTCGTATTGCTTGTGGCTGTGAGCTTCATGGGCAGCACCGGCGATCAGACAGCTGAGACGCCGACCACGCCGCCGGCCGCGACCACCGGCCAGGCGCCTGCGACCATGAACCCAGCACCCACGAATCCCGACGGTGCGGCCTCCGAGCCGCCGGCTGCCGTACCGGCCGAACCTGCGCCGACGCAGCCTGCACCCAGCCCCGCGCCGAACCAGTAAAGTCACTCTCGCGAAAGTTAACAAAATATCGCGTGGAGAAGCCCCGGACCGCCGGGGCTTCTTTATTGAGCGGGGTCCGCGCGATGCGGCCGCTTCGTTTGGTACGTGCAGCGTTTTTTTTTGGGGGGGCTAGGAGGCTAGAGCGGTTCATCGCTTGACTGAATCGGCGGGGATTCCGGATCAGCGGGATTTG
>JAEVZN010000354.1 GCA_023392205.1 Pseudomonadota bacterium | reverse complement strand
CTCACCGTGAATCCGGCCGAGAAGATCGGCCTGGTCGGCCGCTCCGGCGCCGGCAAGTCGACACTGGTCAATGTGCTACTGCGCTTCTTCGAACTGGAGGACGGCCTCATCCTGATCGACGGGCAGGACATCTCGCAGGTGACGCAGGAATCCTTGCGCACGCAAATTTCCGTGGTGACGCAGGACACCTCGCTGCTGCACCGCTCGATCCGCGACAACATCCGCTACGGCCTGCCCTCGGCCAGCCACGATGCCATCGTGGCGGCGGCGAAGGCCGCGCGCGCGCATGAATTCATTCTCGGCCTCGAAGACTGGAAGGGCCGCCGCGGCTATGACGCGCAGGTCGGCGAGCGCGGCGTGAAACTGTCCGGCGGCCAGCGCCAGCGCGTCGCCATCGCACGCGTGGTACTCAAGAACGCGCCGATCCTTGTCCTCGACGAGGCCACCTCGGCGCTCGATTCGGAGGTGGAAGCGGCGATCCAGTCGAGCCTCGACGAGCTGATGGAAGGCAAGACCGTGATCGCCATCGCGCACCGCCTCTCGACCATCGCGCGCATGGACCGGCTGGTGATCCTCGACAAGGGCCGCATCGTCGAACAGGGCACGCATGCCGATCTGCTGGCGGCGGGCGGACATTATGCGTCGCTGTGGCAGCGCCAGTCCGGCGGCTTCATCGACGCGCCGGATTTGCAGGCGGCGGAGTGAAGCTGCCCTACTTGCAGATATCCTTGGCGATCTGGTCGCCGAGCGCGATCAGGCCGCGCAGGATGCCGCCGGCGGCTGCGCCCAGTCCGGGAATGAGCACGGCGATGCCGGACAGCAATTCCAGGATCGGCTTGGCCTGCGGCCACAATTTGCAGAAATCCGCCGGGACAGCGCCCGCGGTCGCCGTGCGGGCGGTTGCGGTTCCCGGAGCCGTCAGGGCTTCGTTATAGCCCGCCATGATCCGGGCGGCGGCGCTTTCGGCAGTCAGGGCCATGACATACCTCTCCCAAGGATTGAATGTCGCGATCATATACACGTATAAAGTGTAGTCAACGGAGATTGCACGCATGATCGCGGCCGGCATCCATGAGCCGGGCGAATGCCGTGCATGTTCCCGTCTGTCGGTGGTTGCCCGATCCGCTCCGGCTGCGCATATAGCGTCCAGAAGCGTGCAGCGGCCCGCGAGCGGGGCCTGCGACCGCAATCTGCCCACAGCGCCTGACCGGAGCGCGCGCCAGAACAAGGCGCGGGCGGCCTTTCGGGTCCGCCACACATCGTCCGGGGCGCGGGCCGCACCGGATGAACTTTGAAGGGACAAGACAATGGCGCGCAAACCGACCAAGAAAACCGAATTCGTGCTGTTCGATGTCGTCTACGAGGACGGCAGCCAGCGCTCCAATCGCCGTGTGCCGGCGGAGGCCCTGGGCGGGCTTGACGGCGACGATCCGGCCCGGGTCATCATCGAGCAGCAGGACCGCGACATTGCCGAGAAGGCCGGGATGATCCCGCTGCAGATCAAGTCGATCCGGCGCGCCGGCGCCAAGCTTCCAGAGAAGGAATGGAAACGCCAGCGGGCTTGAGCCCGGCGCCCTCGCCGCGCCAGCGAGGTTTCCATCCCTGCGCCACCTGCGTTAGCGTCTGCCGACACCGCAACGAATCGCTGGCTGACCGGACGCCATTATGACAACCCGAGTTAACCCCGCCCGCCCGGCGAGACACAGCGTGCTTATTCTGCGCCACGATGCGCGGCCTTAAGCCCCTCACCCGCCGCAATGTCCTCGCCGGCAGCGCCGCGGCCAGCGCCGCAATGGCCGCGCCCGCAATGGCGCAGGGCGAGGCGCGGACTTTCGTGCTGGTGCATGGCGCCTGGCATGGCGGCTGGTGCTGGCGGCGTGTGTCGGACCGGCTGGAACGGCGCGGCCACAAGGTCTATGCGCCCTCACTGACCGGCCTTGCCGACCGCGCGCATCTGCTCACCAACCGGGTCAATGTCTCCACCCATATCACCGACATCGTCAGCCTGATCCGCTTCGAGGATCTGACCAACGTGGTGCTGGTCGGACACTCCTATGCGGGCTTCGTCATTTCGGGAATCGCCGAGCGGGCGCATACCGCCATCGCCTCGATCGTGTTTCTCGATGCGTTCATGCCGGATAACGGCCAGTCGATCTTCTCGATCTCGTCGGACCGCCTGAAGCAATCCATCATCGACGCGCAAAAGCGCGGGCAACTCGGCATGGCGCCGGCGCCGGCGTCCTATTTCAACGTCAATGAAAAGGACCGCGCCTTCGTCGACAGCAAATGCACGCCGCAGCCCATCGGCACCTATGTCGAACCGCTGACGCTGACCGGCGCGCGCGAACGCATTGCGCGCAAGACCTATATCCGCGCCACCGGCTTCAAGGCGCCGGGCTTCGATGCGGCGATGGCGAAATTGCGCAACGATCAGGGCTGGAATCTGCGCCAATTGCCCTGCGGACACGACGCGATGATCGACATGCCCGATGAACTGGCGGAGATGCTCGGCGAGGCATGACGCTTCGCCGCCGCGGCCCAGCAAGTGGGTCGCGGCGGCTCAGCCTCCTCATGACCCGCGGCCGCACCGTGGGGGGTGAACGTCCGCGAGCGAGGCTCGGTGCGGGCGTTACATCGCCGGCAGGATCGCGATATCGCTGACCTCGCCTTTCACGCCCTCGATGGTGGCAGCCTTGGTGGCCTTGCCGGTCTTCAGATCGACCGACCACAGGTCGGCGCCGGTCATCGCCCAGGCTTCGTTCTTGGTGCCGTCCGACCAGATGTCGAAGGCCACGGTCTTCGGCGTCACGCCGAGCGAGCCTACGGTGTTCAGCACGCCGTCATTCGGCGGCACCTGCTTCACCAGCGCGCCGGTCGCAAGATCGATATTGTACAGGTCGGTCGACTTGGTGCCCTTCACCGAATTGGTATAGGCGCCGGCCGCGATGCGCGGGGTCTTGCCTTTGGCGGCATCGCTGTCGGCAAATTTGTGGCTTCCGTCGGTGATCACCTTGCCGTCATCGACATTGACGCGCAGGCTCGTGCCATCGCTGCCCATCACCCGCAGACGGTCGGCGGCCGGGTTGAAGTCGACGGTCGCCATGACACCGGGCTTCAGCATGGTCTCGAGCTTGGATTTCATGGTCGCCTTGCCGTCCATGGCAATTGTGTAAACGGTGCCATCGGCCGCCAGCGCATAGAGCATGTTGTCGGCCGGGCGCACGTCGATCCCGACAATGCTGCCGCTGACGCCGCTGACCTTCATGGTCTTCGTCACCTTCTTGGCATCGGTGTCGACAATAGCGATGGTGTCGTTTCCGATCAGGGCCGCGACCTGGGCCGCTTGCGCGGCGGCGGCAGAAAAGGCGAATGCAGCGGTCGCGGCCAGCAATGTTTTATATGTCATGATTCCACTCCTGTTCAGGACAACCCGGGGGCGGGTCATGCAGCGGGTACTCGCCCGCGCCGCCATTTGGATGCAGCGGCCGGAAAAAATTTTTTTGCGGTTCCCTGCATCCAAATGCCGCAAGGCCTGGGTAATCGCTCTCGTAACGGCGTGAGGCCGGCTGCTATAGGAACGAGGAACGAACATCCGGTCCCGCAATGTCCGCCCTTGGTGCCTCCTCCAGCGACATGTCCTCCCGCGATCTTTCGCGCGATGCGCAGATCACGGCCGCGCTCGCCCGCTGTGCGCGCGGCGATCGCACGGCGCTGCGCGTCATCTACGATCTGGAGGCAGCCCGCATGGCCGGGGTGGCATATCGCATCCTGCGCCGGCGCGATCTCGCGGAAGAGACCGTACAGGACGCCTTTGTGCGCGTCTGGCGCGGCGCAAGAAGTTTCGATCCCGCCCGCGGCAGCGGCCGCACCTGGATCTATGCGGTCTTGCGCAACCGCGCGCTGACCGTGCTGCGCGACGAATCCAGGCTGCCGCTTGACGATGGCGACGGCTATCCGGATATGCCGGACGAAACGGCATTGACCAAATTGCCGGAAATGAGCGCGTTGCGGCGCTGCCTTGAGCAACTCGACATCAAGCGGCGCAAGGCCGTGATCCTCGCCTATGCGCATGGCCTCAGTCACGGCGAACTGGCCGGCAAGCTCGGCGTGCCGCTCGGGACGGTCAAAAGCTGGACCCGGCGCGGCCTTCTCTCCCTGCAGGAGTGCATGGGATGACGATGTCCGACGACGACGATCGCGCGCGCGCTGCTGAATATGTTGCGGGTCTTCTCGATCCCGGCGCGCAGGCCGAGGCGGAACGGCGCATGGCCCGCGACCACGCCTTCGCGCGCGAGGTCGAACTCTGGCGGGTGCGGCTGTCGGAACTGGACGATTCTGCAGAGTTACTGCCGCTCGACGAGGAGGTGTGGCAGCGCATCCATAATGCGACCCGCACACCGGCCGCAGCTGCGTCAGACGCTATGCCCTCACGCTGGCAAGGTGTCTGGCAGAGCCTGACTGCCTGGCGCACGGCCACGGCCTTCGCATCGGTGCTGGCGGCGCTTTTTGCTGTGACCACGTTGCTGGCCGTGCAATTCGCCCGCGATGAAGCCGCCCGCAAGCCGGTTTATGTCGCCATCCTCGTCGACGATGCCTCGCGCGAGGCCGGCGCCGTGGTCAACGCCTTCGCCGATGGCCGCGTCGAAATGATCCCACTCGCCGAAATCAATGTGCCGCCGGGACGGGCATTGGAAATCTGGACATTATGGGATCGCGAGGTCGGCCCGCGCTCGGTCGGGCTGATCGATCGTGCCCGCACAACGATTCTCAATCTTGAAGAGCTGCCACCGACCGGCGAGAACCAGTTGTTCGAGATCACACTGGAACCGGCTGGCGGTTCCCCGATCGGACGCCCGACGGGGCCGATCCTTTACAAGGGCACGACGGCGCGCACGCTGTAAGCGCTTCCGTTCAAGTTTTATCGAATGCCTTCATCCTGCATTATGGATGCATCACGCGCCATGCGTGAGAGACCGGAGTGTCTGCAATCGGTTTAAGACATGGGCAAGGGTGCGGCCGCATAGATGCGCGCCTGAATACCACGCGCTCAGTACATGAATGGACGGACGCCGGCATGGTTGCGAACGCATGCGGAAATCTTGGTATTCGCAGCCATGAGCGTGCATTGGCGGGAAAGCGCCTGCCATGAAAAGCGCCAGGGAAATGCGCTCACGCCGGCTCTACGAACCGCCGCATCAACCCAATCCCCTGCCGATCATTCTCGGTGCGGTGATCGCGTTCGGCATCGGCCTGCTCGGCGTCAGCGGCATCGTCAAGCCGCCCTTCCTGGAACAGGCGCATCAGCGCACCATGGCGCTTGCCATTCCCGTGGGCGCCAGCACCGGCTCGGCGTCACCGGACATGGCCGACCGGCGCAAGGGCCGTGCGGACGCCGCACCGCTGCTCAAGGTCTGCCTGCCGCTGCACCGGCTTGCATCGGCGGGCAAAGGCCAGATGGAAACGCGCGAATTGTACCGGTCCCTGCAATCGGCCAGCTCGATGTCGCGCGTCGCGGCGCAGGCCGGATTGCGGCAGAAGGCGTTCGACGATGCCGAATTCGCCGCGATCTGGGCGGACATTGCCGATTGCATCTACCGGCAGAATGGCTGGGTGCTGTGCGATGCCGATAATCGCGCGCTCGCCGCTGAAGCCGCCAACACGTATATCCGCCAGCTCACCGGCGCGCAGAACAACAATCCGGCGCGCGGACTTCACGCGGGTGAGCGGCATATGAATCTCAACCGCGATTATGTGTTGCAGAATGCGATTTCGCTGAAGACACGCATGATGGCCGGGCTGCGCCAGCAGGTGGCCGAAGGCCGGCTCATCGCCGCAGACTTCGGCATGTTCGCACCCGCCGAAGTCTTGCAAGCGGTCGCGGAAACGGCGGTCGTGCAATATGGCTGCATGCCGCGCTCCTGACGCGTGGCATCTTCACCACATCGTCGTCACCACATCGTCGCCTTGGCCCGCTCCGGCCATTGCCGGTCGTAATCGTCGCCACCGACCTGCGCATCGCTCAGGCTTGCGAGGATCGTGCCGGCACTCGGAAGCGCGTGCGCATCGACGTGCGATTGCGGATTCCACAGCTCCGCCCGCATCACCGCCCGCGCGCATTGGAAATACACACGATAGACCGCGATCTGCAGCACGCTGCGCGGCGGTTTGCCATCGACCGCGAAGCTCGCCAGCAAATCCGGATCGATGGAGATCGCCGCATGGCCGTTCACGCGGAGCGTCACGCCCGCGCCCGGAATGAGAAACAGCAGCGCCACACGCGGATCGGCGATCACGTTGCGCAAGGAATCGATGCGGTTGTTGCCATGCCGGTCTGGCAGCAGCAGCGTGCGGTCATCGCCGATCCGCACAAAGCCCGGCCTGTCGCCGCGCGGCGAACAATCGAGCCCGTGCTCTCCGGCGGTGGCAAGAATGGCAAACGGCGAGCGCTCGATATAGGGCCGGTAGGCCGGCACGATCCGGTCGGTTTCCTTGATGAGCGAGGGCGCAGCCGGCCGGCCATAGATCGCCTCGAGCTGCTCTTGTGTCCGCACGATGGTCATTGCCGGGCTCCCGTCCGCAAGCGGACAGACCCTATAGCATGCATGGGCCGCAGCGCGATGGAGTGTATGCGCCTCTCAGCCCGCACGCAGGACGTGGAGACGGCGGTCGTTCTCAGCCTCGGCATAATAGCGCCGCTTGGCCTCGATCATCTGCAGGTCGGCGCGCCGCACCACCGATTCCAGCCGCTCGCCGGGACGGCCGGTGGCGGCGCCGATCGACAGGCTGACGCTCAGATCCGGATAGAAGGTGTTGTTGATGGCGATCAGGTCCTGGATCGACTGGATCACGGTTTCCGCACGCGCCTCGTCGGTTTCCGGCAGCAACACCGCGAATTCGTCGCCGCCGATGCGGGCCGCATGCGCAGGTTTCTCGAACAGTGAATTGAACACCTCGCCGACCCGGCGCAGCAATTGATCGCCCGCGGCATGGCCGAGTTCGTCATTGGCGGCTTTCAGCCCGTTGAGATCGGCCATGATGATGCTGACCGGCTGCGGCCCCTTGCGCTCCAGCCGGTTCAGTTCGTCGACATAGAAGGAGCGGTTGTAGAGCTTTGTCAGGACGTCATGGGTGCCGAGATATTCGAGATAGGCTTCCGCCTTCTTGCGCGCGGTGATGTCGGTCAGCGCGACCTGTACCAGCGACCAGTCATTCTCGTGGCCGGGCAGCACCGAAAATTGCAGCAGCATGTTCAGCTTGTTGCCGTCGAGTGCGTAATTCACCACCTCGCGCAGCTGGAACAGCTTGCCATCCCACAGATCGATCAGCTGCTCGCGGAAACATTGTTCCATCTCGTCGCGGAACACCTCGGGGAGCGCGCGCAGCAGCGTCGGCTTGTCCTCGGCGCAGAACAATTCCAGCGTCCGGCGATTGACGTCGAGCACCCGGATCTCGCTCAGGCAGCGGCCGACGAATTCCGGATGCACATCGGTGAAGACGCGGAAATCGCTGATGCCGCGGTCGCGGATATCGTCGAGCAACCGCTTGACGCCCGAGAAGTCCTCGACCCACAGTGAAACCGGCGAATGCGCGAACAGGCCGAGCGCATAATTCTCGCTCGCCGTCTGCCTGCGCCGCGCCTTCTCCCGTTCGGTCACATCCTCGATGGAAATGAGGACGCGCTCCCAGGTATGTTCATAACCGGGCAGCACCTGTCCGTTGAGCTGGATATCCAGCCGTTCGCCGGACAGGGTGTAGTTGACCGCCTGGCTTGCGAAGGAGGTCTTGCCCTCCCAGAGCTGCACCAGTTCCTCGATATGCGTGGTCAGCATATCGTCGCGGAACACGACGGCGAGATTTTCCACCAGATGCTGCAGATCGTTGGCGCCGAACAGCGAAAGCGTCCTGGCGTTCACCTTGATCAGGCGGATGCGGCTGGAACACTCCTTCACGCGGTCCGGATGGCCGCGGAGATGCGCCCGCAGATCTGTCACGCCCTCGTCGCGCCATGAGTCCAGCAGCGTTCGCAGCCCACTGTAATCCTCAAGCCACAAGGACACAGGCGCGAGATCGAACATTTCGGCATCGTCGTTGCCCGCCGATGCCGCGGTGCTTAAGTCGGTCATGGGTTGGGTCATGCGGAACGTTACGCGTGTCAGGATCCCGTCGAGGGCAGTATAGGCGATTCTTCAAGTTTCAAGCATTTGCCATAACGCCGTCTGAACGGGGTTGATTCCCCGCAATTTCCCCCGAAAATTCAACCTATCAGCGTTAACCGGAGGTTTCCGTCCGGGACGGAATTGCGATGTGCCGGCTGACCGCTGCATTCAGAAGTCCCGGTCCAGGGTTCCGCGCCAGGAGCGGACCCGGACCCGGTAGGGAGAGCCCTGCAGGCGCGGCACTTGCGGCATCACGGTGTCGGCGGGAATGAGCGTCGCGCCGCCGAAATGTCGGCCATCGTCGCCATGCGCAATCACGGCAACCCGCTCGCCCAGAATGTCGGCGACCAGCATCATCAATTCGTCCGGCGGCTCACAGGGCCAATCCAGATGCACATGGAAATAGTCGAAAGACAGGGTGACTTCATAGGCATCGGTTTCGATCGTCAGCGCATGTGCGTTGCCGCGCGGCGCCTCGACCGATACCAGCAGAAAATCTCCGCCATTGTCCGCGAAGGGCTTAGCATCCGTGGCAACGGGACTATTGCCGCGCGGCAAGGCTCGCGCATGATCGCGCCAGCCGGGATAGACAGCGAACAGGTGTTCCGCGACATCGCGCGCAAGCGGATTGAGGCGCGACAGATCCAGCATGGCAATGGATGTTAGCGGAAACGCGGCGCGGGCGAAAATGCCGCCCGCCTCGCATGTCAGTTCGGGCTTGCGGTCGGCCGCACCACGATCTCGTTCACATCGACGTCGTCCGGCTGGTCGATCGCAAAGGCAATGGCGCGGGCAATCGCGTCGGCGTCGATGGCGATGGCGCGGTAGCCATCCATCAGACCGCGCGTTGCGGCATCGGTGATATCTGATCCCAGTTCGGACTGCGTCACGCCGGGCGAGATCACCGTCACCCGCACCTCGTCATTCTCCTGCCGGAAACCGTCCGAAATGGCGCGCACGGCAAACTTGGTCGCGCAATAGACGGCGGCGGTCGGCACCACATAATGCCCGCCGATGGACGAAACATTCACGAACTGGCCGAATCCCTGCCGCTTGAAGCGCGGCAACCCGGCCGCAATGCCATACAGGACGCCGCGGATATTCACGTCGATCATCCGGTCCCATTCGTCGACCTTCAAGGCCGCGAGCGGCGATAGCGGCATCACACCGGCATTGTTGACGACGACATCGACGCGCCCGAACTCGCTCTCGGCCTGCGCCACGAAATCCTCCACACTGTCCCGGCTGGTGACATCCAGCGGATGCGCCCGCGCCACGCCGCCCTTTGCGGCAATCTCGCCGGCAATCGTTTGCAGGCGTTCCGTGCGGCGTGCGCCCATCGTCACGCGCGCGCCCTTCGCGGCCAGCATGCGCGCGGTGGCTTCGCCAATGCCGCTACTGGCCCCGGTAATGGCAACGACCTTTCCGTCGATCATGGTTCTGTCTCCTGTCTGCGATACGATCAACGATTGGCGACCGGCAGCGCGATGCCGCGTTCGGCGAACAGGTCGCGCAAGGCCTGCGCCGCATCGATGGCGCGCGGAAAGCCCGCGGTCACGGTTGTCATCAATGCGACATCGAGTAATTCCTGCGGCGTCACGCCATGATTGAGCGCATAGCCGGCATGGACTTTCAGATAGGCAAGCTGGCCCTGCGCGGCGAAGGCTGCGACCGCCGCGATCTGGCGTGTGCGGATATCGAGCACGCCGCTGCCGAACACATCGCCCAAGGCATATTTGAGGATGGCGTCGCCCAACTGCGGCACCTCGCGGCGCATCGTCTCCAGCACCGGCTGGCCGGCGCCTGCACTCAATTCGGAAATGACCGCCTGTCCGCGCGCGGTTCTGACGTCTTCGTTCTGCGCATGTGCAGGCAGGGCGATCACCAGCGCCATGAGCAATGTGAGTCCCGCCGCTTGCGCGCGGCGCCTTGTCGTCGACAGCATTCCTGGCTCTCCATCCGGTTACGATCCATGCGCGGAAGATGGCCGGGAAATGCGCTTCGGCGTTAGACCAGACCTCGCCAATGCTTGCCTGATCCTCCAGAATGGTGGCCGCGGCGTTTCAGGTCAGGACTGGCAGGGCTAGGCTCCAACCCATGACGAGCATCGATCGACGCAGGAACAACATGGAAAATCCTGAGATTGCCGACCTGCCGGGCCTGTCCGAACTGGCCTCGCTGATTGACCGATATTCCGGGCCGGGTCTGGTCGAGCCTTCGCCGATCCCGCGCCTGTGGCTGATCCGCTCCGACCATCCGACCGAGCCTTTGCATGCCCTGCACGAACCGGCTCTGTGCATCGTCGCGCAGGGCCGCAAGCAGGTGATGCTGGGCGAGACGGTGTATGAATACGACGCCACGCATTGCCTCGTGGTGTCGGTAGATGTGCCGATTGTAGGCCAGGTGCTGGAGGCCAGTCCCGACCGCCCGTATCTGTGCCTGCGGCTCGATCTCGATCCGGTCGCACTTGCCGGCCTGATCCTCGAGACCGGCGGCGCGCCGCGCCGCGAGAGCGCGCCCGGGCCGAGCCTCATCCTCGACCGTGTGACGCCGGAATTGCTCGACGCCGCCAACCGCCTGTTGCGGCTGTTGGCGACGCCGCGCGATATCCCGGTCCTGGCGCCGCTGGCCGAGCGCGAGATCCTTTACCGCCTGCTCAATTCACCGCAGCGCGCACGGCTGGTGCAGATCGCGCAATCCGACAGCCGGCTTGCGCAGGTGAACCGCGCCATTGGCTGGATCAAGACGCATTTCCGCACATCCTTCAGCATCGGCGAGCTGGCCGCCGAGGCCGCCATGAGCGAATCCGCCCTGCATGAGCATTTCAAGACCGTGACCGCGATGAGTCCGCTGCAATACCAGAAGCAATTGCGATTGCAGGAGGCGCGCCGCCTGATGGCGGGCCTGTCGGTCGATGCCGCAAGTGCCGGTCTGCAGGTGGGCTATCAGAGCCCGTCGCAATTCAGCCGCGAATATCGCCGCCTGTTCGGTGCGCCGCCCTTGCAGGATATCGCGCGGCTGCGGAACAGCGGGCAGAGTCTGGCGGTTCCGTAACTGGTCGGGTCTTTTCTCGTGCTGCGACTCCGCCCATATTGCGGGGCATGCCCAAATCCCCCGACAAGCCAAAAAAAACGAAGGATTACGCACGTCCGACCCGCGCCAAGGCGCACCGTCCGGATGCGCCCGCACAGGACGACGCGCTCGACAATCTGCTCAATCCCGGCATTGGGCGGGGAACGGCCGGCATGGGATCGGGTACCGGCAAGAGCCTGAATCTGCAGCCGCCCGCCGACAATTCCTTCGACCGCCGGGCCGGCAATGCGGCAGAACATACCGCGCGCAGTTCAACCGCCGGCGGGTTCAGGGAAAAGCCGCAAAGCGGCTATGTCGCGCGCACGCCGCATGAGGGTCCGCCGGTGTCGGGCCTGGATCCGGCGCTGGCGCGGGAACTCGGGCTCGAGACCGACGAGAATGCCGAATTGCCGGGCGCGCAGGTCGGCAAGCGCCGCAAGAAGAATCCCGACGAGATCGATCTCGGCCGCGGCGTGACCGGCGCCGCCGCCTCCAACACCGCGCTGGAAAACCTGCTGCGCGAGGGCCGCGCCGAATTCAACGCGCAGACCTGGACCCCGCATCGTCCGCCGCGTCCGGAGAAATCCGAAGGCGGCGTGGAACTGGTCATCAAGTCGGACATGGAGCCGAAGGGCGACCAGCCCACCGCCATCGCCGAACTGGTGGAGGGCGCGAAGCGTCACGAGCGCATGCAGGTGCTGCTCGGCGTCACCGGGTCCGGCAAGACCTATACGATGGCCAAGGTGATCGAGGCGACGCAGCGGCCCGCGCTCATTCTCGCGCCCAACAAGACTCTGGCCGCGCAGCTTTACGGCGAGTTCAAGAGCTTCTTCCCCGACAATGCGGTGGAATATTTCGTCTCCTATTACGATTACTACCAGCCGGAAGCCTATATCCCGCGCACCGACACCTATATCGAGAAGGATTCCGCGATCAACGAGCAGAGCGACCGGATGCGCCATTCGGCGACGCGCGCTTTGCTCGAACGCGACGACGTGGTGATCGTCGCATCGGTGTCCTGCATCTACGGTATCGGCTCGGTCGAAATCTATTCGGCGATGACCTTCTCGCTCAAGCGCGGCGCGCGCATCGCGCAGCGTCAATTGATCGCCGATCTCGTGGCCCTGCAATACAAGCGCACGCCGGATTTCTCGCGCGGCACCTTCCGCGTGCGCGGCGACACCATCGAAATCTTTCCGGCGCATTACGAGGACCGCGCCTGGCGCGTGTCCCTCTTTGGCGACGAGATCGAGAAGATCGCCGAATTCGATCCGCTGACCGGCCGCGAGACCGACGAACTCGCCTTCGTGAAAATCTACGCCAATTCGCATTATGTCACGCCGCGCCCGACCCTCATCCAGGCGATGAACTCGATCAAGGCCGAACTGAAATGGCGGCTGGAGCAGCTCACCGCCGCGGGCCGCCTGCTTGAAGCGCAGCGGCTCGAACAGCGCACCATCTTCGATCTGGAAATGATGGAGGCCACGGGAAGCTGCGCCGGCATCGAGAATTACTCGCGCTATCTCACCGGACGCAAACCCGGCGAGCCGCCGCCGACCCTGTTCGAATATGTGCCCGACAATGCGCTCGTGTTCGTGGACGAAAGCCACGTCACCATTCCGCAGATCGGCGGCATGTTCCGCGGCGACTTCCGGCGCAAGGCGACGCTCGCCGAATACGGCTTCCGTCTGCCCTCCTGCATGGACAACAGGCCGCTGCGCTTCGAGGAATGGGACGCGATGCGGCCGCAGACCATCGCGGTGTCGGCCACGCCGAGTTCATGGGAGATCGAACAGGCCGGCGGCGTGTTCGCCGAACAGGTGATCCGCCCCACCGGGCTGATCGATCCGCCGGTCGAGGTACGGCCCGCGCGCACGCAGGTCGACGACCTCGTGGGCGAAGTGCGCGCCACCGCGCTCAAAGGTTACCGCTCGCTGATCACGGTGCTCACGAAGCGCATGGCGGAAGACCTCACCGAATATCTGCACGAGCAGGGTATTCGCGTGCGCTACATGCACAGCGACATCGACACCATCGAGCGCATCGAGATCATCCGGGACTTAAGGCTCGGCGCCTTCGATGCGCTGATCGGCATCAACCTTCTGCGCGAGGGCCTCGACATTCCCGAATGTGCGCTGGTGGCGATCCTCGATGCCGACAAGGAAGGCTTCCTGCGCAGCGAGACCTCGCTCATCCAGACCATCGGCCGCGCGGCGCGCAATGTCGACGGCCGCGTGATCCTCTATGCCGATCAAGTCACCGGCTCCATGGAGCGCGCGATGGCGGAAACCAGCCGCCGCCGCGAGAAACAGGAGGCCTATAACAGGGAGCACGGCATCACGCCGGCCTCCATCAAGCGGCAGATTTCCGACATCATGGGCAGCGTCTATGAGCGCGACCATGTGCTGATCGACACCGGCGACGGACGCGGCGAGTTCGGCGAGGCGGCGACCATCGGGCATAATTTCGAGGCGGTGCTGGCCGATCTGGAGGGGCGCATGCGCGCAGCCGCCGCCGATCTCGATTTCGAGGAGGCCGCCAGGCTGCGCGACGAACTCAAGCGCCTGCGCGCCACCGAGCTTGCGGTGATGGATAACCCGACCACCAAGCGGCTCGACACATCGGGCCGCGGCAGATCCGGCAAGGT
>JAEVZN010000341.1 GCA_023392205.1 Pseudomonadota bacterium | reverse complement strand
GCTATCCACTCAGCGACATGTCGCTGCCGGCCCGCTATGCGCGCGCGATCTCGACCTACAGGCATGCCGATATCCGCGCCGCCGTCGGGCAGATCGACGAACTCATCGCCATCCAGCCCAACAACCCTTATTTCCATGAATTGAAGGGGCAGGCGCTGCTGGAACGCGCGCGTCCGGCCGATGCCATCGCGCCGCTGCGCCGCGCCGTGCAGCTCGCGCCGCAGCCGACGCTGATCCAGATGATGCTCGGTCAGGCCATGGTGGCGACCGGCGACAAGCGCTACACCGACGAAGCTATCTCCATCCTGCGCAATGCGCTGACGCGCGAGCCGGATGCGCCCATGGCCTATCAGCAGCTCGCCATGGCCTATGGCCGCAAGGGCGATATCGCGCAGGCCGACCTCGCCTCCGCGCAGGCCTCGCTCGCCCGCGGCGACATCAAGACCGCGCGCGAACTGGCCGCCCGCGCCAAGACGCGGCTCCCGGTCGGCTCGCCCGGTTGGGTGCGGGCCGACGATATCGTCGCCATGAAATTACCGGCCGCCGGCCCCGCGGGGCGGAACTGACCACACAAAGGATCATCAGATGATTTTCATCGCCCGAGCGCTCGCAGCCTTCGCTGTCGCGAGCCTGATTTTCGCAGCGCCGCAGGCGCAAGCCCAGGCGCAAAGCTTCACACCGGAGCAGCGCAAGGAAATCGAGCAGGTCATCCGCGATTACTTCATCCAGCACCCGGAAATGATCGAGGAATTGCAGGCGCTCGCCCAGTCCGCCAAGGTCAAGCGCCTGATTTCGGAAAATCAGGATTCGCTCCTGCATTCGCCGCGTCAGGTCACGCTGGGCAATCCGAAGGGCGACGTCACCATGGTCGAGTTCTTCGATTACAATTGCGGCTATTGCAAACGCGCCCTCGACGACATGATGACCCTGATGAAGGCCGATCCCAATCTGCGAGTGGTGCTGAAGGAAATGCCGGTGCTTAGCCAGGGCAGCATGGAGGCCGCCCAGGTCAGCGCGGCCATGGCCATGCAAGACAAGGGGGGCAAGCGCTTTCTCGATTTCCATCAGAAGCTGATGATGGGCCGCGGTCAGGCCGACCGTGCCCGCGCGATGGCCGCCGCCAAGGAAGCCGGCGCCGACATGGCGCGTCTGGAGCGCGACATGGCCAGCCCGGACATCCGCACCGCGCTGGAAGAAAGCTTCAAGCTCGCCGAGGCCTTTGGCATCCAGGGCACCCCCACCTATGTGATTGGCAATGAGGTACTTGTCGGCGCCGTGGGAGCCAAGGAATTGCAGGAAAAGATCAACATGGCCCGTTGCGGGAAAGCAGCCTGCTGACCCGGCCAAACAGGCCGGCCGGGGTCCGGAACCCGGCCGGGCTTTCCCTGCGGGACGGGCGCGCCTATAAGGCCTGCGCCGGGGCGCCAGCGCCTCGTATCACCCGACAGCATGGCGTGTCATGGCGACAACCCTTTTTGTCCTCAACGGACCGAATTTGAACCTGCTTGGCACCCGCCAGCCGGAAATCTATGGGGCGGCAACGCTGGCCGATGTCGAGGCGATGTGCCGCGACGCGGCCAAGGCGCATGATTTCGATATCGCTTTCCGTCAGAGCAACCACGAGGGCGAAATCGTCGACTGGATCCAGGAGGCTCAGGCCACGCGGGTCGGCGGCATCGTCATCAATCCGGCCGGCTATACCACCACCTCGATCCCGATCCTCGATGCGCTGCTGGCGGTCACGATGCCCATTGTCGAGGTGCATATCAGCAATATCCATGCGCGTGACGAATTCCGGCGCCATTCGCGCGTCTCGCCGGTCGCGAAGGCGGTGATCTGCGGCTTCGGCGTGAACGGCTACCGGCTGGCGATCGAGGGGATCGCCGCGCTCATCAAGCAAGCGAAGGACTGACAGACCGTGGCTGCGGACAAGGACAAGAAGACGGATGACCGCAAGGCGGCATCGGCACCCTATGACGAAGACACGATCCGTGGCCTGGCGCGCCTTCTGGACGAAACCGGACTGACCGAGATCGAGATCGAACGCGGCGGCGAGCGCATCCGGATCGGCCGCAAAGCGCGCTCCGTTCAGGTCGCAGCGCCAGCGGCGGTGGCAGCAGCCCCGCTGGTGGCGTCCCCGGTCGGCGAGCCTGCCAAGCATCCGGGCGCGGTGCCCTCGCCGATGGTCGGGACCGCCTATCTCGCCCCCTCGCCCGGCGCACGCCCCTTTGTCGATGTCGGCCAGGCGGTGAAGGCCGGCGAGACCGTCCTGATCATTGAGGCGATGAAAACGATGAACCAGATTCCGGCCACGCGATCCGGAACGGTGACGCAGATTCTCGTCGAGGACGGCCAGCCCGTCGAATTCGGCGAGATATTGATGATTATCGAGTGATGTTCGACAAGATCCTCATCGCCAATCGCGGCGAGATCGCGCTGCGCATCCTGCGCGCCTGCAAAGAGCTCGGCATTCCCTCGGTGGCGGTGCATTCGACCGCCGACGCCGATGCGATGCATGTGCGGCTTGCGGAAGAAAGCGTCTGCATCGGCCCGCCGCCCGCGCGCGACAGCTATCTGAACATTCCGGCCCTGCTCGCGGCCTGCGAGATCACCGGGGCCGATGCGGTGCATCCGGGCTATGGCTTTCTCTCTGAGAACGCGCGCTTCGCGGAAATCCTCGCCGAACACGGGATCGGCTTTATCGGCCCCAAGGCCGAGCATATCCGCCTGATGGGCGACAAGATCGAAGCCAAGCGCACCGCGCGCAAGCTCGGCATCCCGGTGGTGCCTGGTTCGGAAGGCGGCGTGACCACGGATGCAGAGGCTTTTCGTATCGGGCGCGAAATCGGCTATCCGGTGCTGGTGAAAGCCGCATCCGGCGGCGGCGGACGCGGCATGAAGGTCGCCTATTCCGAAGCCGAGATGAGTGTGGCGCTGTCCACCGCACGGTCGGAAGCCAAGGCCGCCTTCGGCGACGATGCCGTCTATCTGGAAAAATACCTGCAGAAGCCGCGGCATATCGAAATCCAGATTCTGGGCGACGGCCGCGGCGGCGCCATCCATCTGGGCGAACGCGATTGCTCGCTGCAACGCCGCCATCAGAAGGTGTTCGAGGAGAGCCCCTCGCCCGCGCTCAACATCGTGCAGCGCGACCGCATTGGCGAGGTCTGCGCCAAGGCCATCCGCGAGATGAAATATCTCGGCGCCGGCACCATCGAATTCCTCTACGAGGACGGTGAGTTCTATTTCATCGAAATGAATACCCGCATCCAGGTCGAGCATCCGGTGACCGAGATGATCACCGATATCGATCTGGTGCTGGAACAGATCCGCGTTGCGGCCGGCGGCGCGCTCCCCTGCAGCCAGAGCGAATTGCGCTTTCACGGCCATGCCATCGAATGCCGGGTCAATGCCGAAAACGCCTTCAACTTCCGGCCCTCGCCCGGCAAGATTCTGCAATATCATCCGCCGGGCGGGCTCGGCGTGCGCGTGGATTCGGCCGCCTATCAGGGCTACACGATCCCGCCCTATTATGATTCTATGGTCGGCAAGCTGATCGTGCACGGCAAGACGCGGCAGGAATGCCTGATGCGGTTGAAGCGGGCTCTGGACGAATTCGTCGTGGAGGGCGTCGAGACCACCCTCCCGCTATTCCAGGCGCTGGTCCGCAATCAAGACATTATTGATGGCAATTATAGCATCCACTGGCTGGAACAATATCTGGCCGGGCAGCGTTACGATACCTGACCCTGATTTTGCGACCGCCGCGTCTCCGGCGGATGCATTGCCTTCGCGGACCCTTCGCCTCGATGAAGAAACTGTTGGCGCGGCCTGCGCTCAGCCTCCTGATCCTGCCTGCGGCAGTTCTCATTATCGGCATTCTGGGTTCTGTTCTGCTCGCCGATCAGGTCCGTCGCGCCAGCGATTCGCGCGACCGCGACCGGTTCGAGCGGCTGATCGACGAGCAATCGAAAGAGATCGGCGACCGGATCCAGAACCATATCGCGCTGCTGCGGGGGGCGGCGGGTCTGGTCAAGGTCAGTCCGAATCTGAATCGCACCTTGTTCTCAAGTTATGTCGAGCGTCTGCGCATTCCGGAATATTATCCGGGTGTGCAAGGCATCGGATATGCGGTGCTGTTCGACGCATCGGAACGCAGCGGTGTGGAAAGCCGATTGCGCGCCGAATACGGTCGTGACATCCCCCTCCGACCGGAAGGCGACCGCGGCGAATATTCCGCGATTCTCTATCTGGAGCCGCAGGACGACCGCAATCAGGTGGCGATCGGCTTCGACATGTACAGCGAGCCGGTGCGCCGCACCGCAATGGCGGCCGCCCGCGACAATGCCACCGCAAGCATGTCCGGAATGGTGCGGCTGGTGCAGGAAAAGCCGGGCGAGGACCAGCAGCCGGGCTTTCTGATCTACACCCCTGTCTTTCTGGGATCGGGGATTCCCGAGACCGCGCAGGACCGCCGTAACCGGTTTCTCGGCTGGGCCTATAGCCCGTTTCGAGCGCGCGATTTCTTCCAGCAGGTGGCGGGCAAGGAACGGCCCGGCGCCCAGTTCGAAATGGCGGTCTTCGATGGCGACAGAACCGACCCCGCCGGTCTGCTGTACCGGACCGGCGCCTTCGATCCCGAAGACACTAGCGGCCGGGGCGAGAGGACCATCGACCACGGCAATCACACCTGGACCGCGGTGTTTGCGGCGACACCTGCCTTCTTCGCCGATTCCAATCGCCATCTCGCCAATTACGTTCTGGTCACGGGCATCGTGATCTCGCTGCTCCTGTGCGGCGCAGCACTGGCCCAGGCGCGCGCCACCCGCCAATCCGAGCGCGCCCGCGCCGAATTGCAGGCCGTGAATGACCAGCTCGCACTGCAAATGGAAGAGGTCGAGGAACGCACGGCCGACCTGCGCGAGGCCAACGACGAAATTCAGCGTTTCGCCTATATTGTCAGCCATGATCTGCGTTCGCCCCTGGTCAACATCATGGGCTTCACTACGGAGATCGAGAATTTAAAAAAAGACACATTCGAGCAGCTTTCGGCCCTGCGAGAACCCGATACCGAGGCCGCCAAAAGCGATATAGAGCTGTCGCGGGAATTCGATGAATCGCTCGGATTTATCAAAAGTGCGATCGGTAAAATGGACCGGCTGATCAACTCCATCCTGAAACTGTCGCGCGAGGGCCGCCGGGAATTCAAACCCGAATATATCAGTATGGAAGCACTCCTGAAGACCATCACCGACAGCGTGGCCCATCAAGCCTATGAGCAGGACATTGAGATCTCGCTCGAACCCCTGCCTGCTGTGAAAAGCGACCGCGTGGCGCTCGAGCAGATTTTCTCCAACCTTGTCGACAATGCCATGAAATATACCAAGCCCGGCCGCCCCGGACGCATCCGCATTTCCGGCCGCACCGAAGGCGCGCGCGCCATCTACGAGATCGAGGATAACGGCCGCGGCATTGCGCCCGAAGACCAGCAGCGTGTGTTCGATCTGTTCCGGCGCGCCGGTCAGCAGGACAAGCCCGGCGAAGGCATCGGCCTTGCGCATGTGCGCACGCTGGTACGCAGGCTGGGCGGCTACATGTCGCTGAAGTCCGAACTCGGCGAAGGCACCACATTCACCATCGCGCTGCCACGGCGCATGCAGGACGAATCGAGGCACGCAGCATGACCAATCCCGTGACCATCATCATGGTTGAAGACGACGAAGGCCACGCCCGGCTGATCGAAAAGAACATCCGGCGCGCGGGCGTCAACAACGAGATCATCCCGTTCGCCAATGGCACCGACGCCGTGCGCTACCTGTTCGGCAGCGATGGCACCGGCACCGTCAGCGAGCACCGCGCGCTGCTGATCATGCTCGATCTCAACCTGCCAGACATGAGCGGCGTCGATATTCTCAAGCGCGTGAAAGAGAACGAGCATCTCAAGCGCACGCCCGTTGTCGTGCTCACCACCACCGACGACGAGGTCGAGATCAAGCGCTGCTACGATCTCGGCGCCAATGTCTACATCACCAAACCGGTGAATTACGACAGCTTCGCCAACGCGATCCGTCAGCTCGGCCTGTTCTTTTCCGTCATCCAGATTCCGCCGACGGCGTGATCGCACTTTTAGGCCCCGAATGCCGAAGAATGTTCTCTATGCCGATGACGATCCAGGCCTGCGCCGGCTGGTCGAGCGCGGGCTCGGCGCACTCGGGGTGCGGGTCGTCGCCGTGGAGGACGGACAGGCCGCGGTCGAGGCGCTGACGAAAGAGGAATTCGACGCGGTCCTGCTCGATCATTACATGCCGCGGCTCGACGGCATGGGGACGCTGGCGAAAATCCAGACGCTGCCGCATCACCCGCCGGTCATCATGGTGACCGGCGAGCAGGACAGTTCGATCGCCGTCGCCGCCCTGAAGGCGGGCGCTTTCGATTATGTCGTCAAGGATGTGTCCGGCCAGTTCGTGCCGCTGCTGATGGCCGCCCTGCAGACCGCCGTCAGCGCGATGCGGATGCGCCGCGACAAGGAAGCGGCGGAAGCGGAATTGCGCGAACAGCGCGACCGTTTCGAGAAGCTCGCACAGGAGCGCGAGATGCTGCTGCGCGAGGTCAATCATCGCGTCGGCAACTCGTTGCAGATGATCGCGGCCTTTCTGCAATTGCAGGCGGGCGGCGCCTCCAGCGACGAGGTGAAAGACGCGCTGACCGAGGCGATGCGCCGTGTCATGGCGGTCGCGCAGGTGCACAAGCGCCTCTACACGTCGGACGACGTGCAGTCCGTGTCGGTCGATCAATATCTCACGGCTCTGGTCGAGGATCTCGCCAAGACCGAGACCGAAACCGTCGATCTGTCACTCGCCGCCGAACCGCTCGAACTCGATCCGGATCGCGCCGTCGCCATCGGCGTGATCGTGAACGAGCTGGTGCTGAACGCGATGAAATACGCCTATCCCGAGGAGAAAGGCCAGATCCGGGTCGGGCTGCGGCGCTCGAACGGCCATCACGCCATTCTCAGCGTGGAGGATGACGGCATCGGCCACGATATCCGCACCATGCCCCGCTCGACGGGACTGGGCCGCTCGATCGTTGGCGCCATGGCCAGCCGGCTCGGTGCCGATGTCGTCTACGATCCCGCCCACAGCGGCACCCGCGTCACCATCACATTCGACTGCGACCCGCGCGCCTGAACGGGACGCGGACACGCATTGCCCTCGTAACCGGAGCGCCGGCGCATATATAATATGCGTCATGGCCACGATCCGGATTCTGCCGCATTGGTTCACGACGCTTCTGGCTGCGATCGCATTGTCGCTGCTGCTCGCTCATGCGCCGGGCATCGCCGCACCGGCAGACGGGACGCCGGCCGGCAACAAGGTCTATGTCGTTGAGATCGACGGGGCCATCAGTGTCGCTGCACAACGTCAGATTGCCCGCGCCATCTCCAAGGCGACGCAGGATCGTGCCGCCGCGGTTGTGATCCGGCTGGATACGCCGGGCGGCCTTGTGTCATCCACGCG
>JAEVZN010000334.1 GCA_023392205.1 Pseudomonadota bacterium | reverse complement strand
GATATTCCATCACCTTGCAATATTCCGCCTGCAAGCCTTCAGCGGTGGCGCGCGCGGTGTGGTTCAGCAGGTCGAGGAATGGCGTCCCCTTGAGGGCCAGAACACCAAGCTCGGCCAGAATTTCCTGCTGGCGGATGCGCAGCCGCAGGGTGCGCTCGGTCAGGTTCTCGCTCTCACGATGGTCTGGCGATGGTTCGATGACGGGACGATCCTGAGGCGATGAGCGGGACATGACGGCCGGGTCTGGATTGCAACAGCGCCGATGCAACAGGCCGGCACAGGAAAGGGCGAATGACTCAAAGCCGCCACTCTGGCAGGTTGCGCGCCAGGTCGTGCCGGATGTTAGTGGTTCGGGTGGTTCCCGAAACCCCGGAAAGGTCCGGGGGAAGTCGCCCCGGCCGGATGTACTAGATCGCGGGTGTAGTTTCCAGTTCGGCGAGCAGATTGCGCAGATTGAGCGGCTCGGTTTTCATGCCGATTCCGCCATTTTCGGACCGCGGCCATTCCTCGCGGGGGCGGTCCCAGTAGAGTTCGACGCCGTTATCGTCGAAATCGCGCAAATACAAGGCTTCGCTGACGCCATGGTCGCTGGCGCCATCGAGGGAGATGCCGGCATGAACAAGCCGCCGCAGCGCATCCGCGAGCAGCCTGCGGGTCGGGTAGAGGATGGCGATGTGATAGAGCCCGGTCATGCCGGGTTCGGGTGGCGTTCCACCACGGCTTTCCCAGGTATTGAGGGCGATATGGTGGTGATAGCCGCCGGCGGACATGAACACCGCACCGGGGCGGCGGAAGGTTTCCTCGAAGCCCAGAATGTCCCGGTAGAACGGCACGGCCCGTTCCAGATCCCTCACCTTGAGGTGCACATGGCCGATGCGGACGCCGGGGTCGATGGGGCGGGCAGGCGTCTGCGGCATGGCTGCATTTCCTTGAGGATGGGCGCGTTTTCGGCACAGAAAACCGACCTATATGTAGGCTGGACGCCGGCGCCGGCAAGCTGGCATAGCTGGTCATTCCGGGCGCGGCGAAGCTGCGAACCCGGAATCCATACGCCCGGTTGTGATTATGGATTCCGGGCTCGTCCGCCTGCGGCGGTCGCCCCGGAATGACGAGATCATTGAGGTTGCACTTGACCACCACCGCCTCGCGCCCCTTACCGGCCTCCATCGACGCCACGCTGAAGCTCCTGTCCGACGGTCAATATGTCGGCGACCGCTCGCTCGCGACCGTGCTGTTTCTCGCCCTGAAGATGGGCCGTCCGCTGTTTCTGGAAGGCGAGGCCGGCGTCGGCAAGACCGAGATCGCCAAGGTCTTAAGCGAAACGCTCGGCCGGAAGCTGATCCGGCTGCAATGCTATGAGGGGCTGGATGTCGCAGCCGCCGTCTATGAATGGAATTACGCGGCGCAGATGATCGCCATTCGCGTCGGCGAGGCCGAGGGCAATGCCGATCGCGGACGGCTGGAGGACGATGTGTTCTCCGAACGCTTCCTGATCAAGCGCCCGCTCCTGCAGGCGCTCGAACCCGATCCCGCCGGCGCGCCGGTGCTTCTCATTGACGAACTCGACCGCACCGACGAGGCCTTCGAGGCGTTTCTGCTCGAAGTGCTGGCCGATTATCAGGTCCCGATCCCCGAACTCGGCACGGTGAAGGCCGAGCATCCGCCGATCGTCATCATCACGTCGAACCGCACGCGCGAAATCCACGACGCGCTCAAGCGTCGCTGTCTCTATCACTGGGTCGGCTATCCGGATGCCGAACGCGAACTGGCCATCGTGCGCAACAAGGTGCCCGGCATCGCCGCGCAATTGTCGGCGGAGATCGTGCATTTCGTGCAGCGGCTGCGCAAGCAGGACCTGTTCAAGGCGCCGGGCGTGGCGGAGACGCTGGATTTCGCCACGGCCTTGTCCGAACTCGACGTTGTGGCGCTCGATCCGTCCACCGTGTCGGACACGCTTGGCGTGCTGCTCAAATATCAGGACGACATCGCGCGGCTCGACGGTACCAAGGTGAAGGAATTGCTGGACGACGTGCGATCGCAGATGAAGGCGGCCGAATGACGTGTGAGAGTTAAATGGAAACCCCCGGCCGCCTCGCCGAGAACATTGTCTATTTCGCGCGCGCGCTGCGGGCGGCCGGGATACCGGTCGGACCCGGCTCGGTGATGGATGCGCTGGAAGCCGTGCGCGTGGCCGGCATCACCACCCGCGCGGATTTCTACTGGACCTTGCATGCGGTGTTCGTGAAGCGGCACGAGCACACGATTCTGTTCGACCAGGCGTTTCGCATTTTCTTCCGCAAGCGCGCCTATTTCGCCCAGCTCATGGCGATGATGCTGCCGCAAAGCGTGCCGCAGCCCGACAATGCGCCCCCACCGCCCGCCGCCAAGCGGGTGCTGGATGCGATGTTCAAATCCGAGAAGAAACAGCAGCCGCAGGAGAAGAAAGAGCTTGAACTCGACGCACGGCTGACCGTCTCCGACCGCGAGGTGCTGGAGAAGAAGGATTTCGCGCAGATGTCGGCGGCGGAAATCGCCGAGGCCAAGCAGGCGATTGCGAAACTCGTGCTGCCGCTCGACGAAGTGAAGACGCGCCGCCTCACGCTGTCGCGCCGCGGCCGCATGATCGATCTGCGCCGCACGCTGCGCTCCAGCATGAAGGCGGGCGGGGCGATCATCGATCTCAAATATCTGGGGCCGAAGACGCGCCAGCCGCCGATCGTGGCCTTGCTCGATATTTCCGGATCGATGAGCCAGTATACTCGGCTGTTTCTGCATTTCCTGCATGCCGTGACCGACAACAGGAAGCGTGTCTCGACATTTCTGTTCGGCACGCGGCTGACCAATGTCACCCGCGCGCTGAAACAGAAGGATCCCGACGAGGCTTTGGCGGCCTGTTCCGGCGGCGTGCTCGACTGGTCGGGCGGGACGCGGATCGCTCCGTCGCTTGCCGCCTTCAACCGGCAATGGAGCCGCCGCGTGCTCGGGCAGGGCGCGGTGGTGCTGCTGATCACCGATGGATTGGAGCGCGAACCGGGCAACGATCTCGGTTTCGAGATGGACCGGCTGCACCGCTCCTGCCGCCGGCTGATCTGGCTCAATCCGCTGCTGCGCTTCGAGGGCTTCGAGGCCAAGGCCAGCGGCATCAAGGTGATGCTGCCGCATGTTGACGAATTGCGTCCGATCCACAATCTCAATGCGATGAAGGATCTGTGCCGCGCGCTGTCGGCCGATGGCGACGGCAAGGCCGAGGCGAGATATTGGTTGAACAAGGTCGCGTAGAACTTGAGCCCGCGCTGTAGTTGGATCGGTGCAGGTTCAGAGATGGATTCAAGTTCAGAAATTGATTCAAGTTCACAGGCTGATTCAGGAACGCAGCGGAGAGGTTTCAAATGACTCAACAATCGCTGGCCACCGACGAGGATATCCTGAAAGCCGCCGAGGACTGGCGCAAGGCCGGCAAGGG